>JAFEGF010000046.1 GCA_018240225.1 Verrucomicrobiota bacterium | reverse complement strand
CACATAGTTAAATTAACTAGGGCAAACAACAACATGCAAATGGCTCAAAAAAGGCACGAAAAGCAAACTGTTCTAATTCAGAGAACGTCTCTTAAGCCTAATGCAGCCGTTCAAATTCAAGAACGGCTGTATATTCGATTCCCTTCCGAATGGATTAAAATAAAATTTATCCCAGGGCAGACTCCTCTCAAAAATCAACATCTTTGCGGCGGAACCCTATGAGCCTATTCCTTTATTCTACGGATTAAAAAATCTATTACTCTCAAAACCCGCCCTCTTCTCTTAAGTGGGTTGTCCAATTCCTTGAAATATGTTATAACATGCTCTTTAGTCACACTGGATAAACAGCAAATCTTATTTTGAGGAGGGCTCTATGTTAAGCATCGATCTAAAGGGAAAAAAGGCATTTATCGCAGGTATCGGTGATGATCAAGGCTATGGATGGGCTATCGCAAAAGCCCTAGCAGAGGCCGGCGCAGAGATCATCATCGGCACATGGACCCCTCTTCTGAAGATCTTCACCACATCGTGGGCGCAAGGCAAGTTCGATGAGTCCCGCCAGCTTTCCAATGGAAAGAAAATGGAATACCTCAAAGTCTACGCCCTCGACGCGGCTTTCGACAAACCGGAAGACGTTCCCCAAGAGATCAAAGAGAACAAGCGATACGTCGATGCCGCAGGCTACACGATCTCAGAAGTAGCTGCTCAAGTCGCCAAAGACTTCGGCAAGATCGACATCCTAGTCCATGCTCTCGCCAACGGGCCTGAAGTTAAAAAACCCCTTCTAGAAACATCGCGCAACGGCTATCTGGCAGCCCTTAGCTCTTCCAGCTACTCGTTCGTCAGCCTCGTTGCCCATTTCGGCCCTCATATCAGCGCTGATGGATCGGCGATCTCCCTCTCCTACATCGCATCAGAACGAGTCATTCCCGGCTACGGTGGCGGCATGAGCTCTGCGAAAGCAGCCCTCGAAAGCGACACCCGCACCCTTGCATGGGAAGCTGGCCGCAAGTGGGGAATCCGGATCAACGTCATTTCCGCAGGCCCGTTGCGCAGTAGAGCTGCCCGCGCGATCGGTTTTATCGACAGTATGATCGAATACTCCAAGGCCAATGCGCCTCTTGCCAAAGACCTCACAGCAGAAGAAGTAGGACAAAGCGCAGCATTCCTGTGCTCTCCGCTTGCAGCTGCAATCTCCGGCGTCACCCTCTACGTCGACAACGGCCTGCATGCCATGGGCATCGCCGTCGACAGCCCGGCCCTGCATTCAGAACCGCAATCCCAGTGCTGCGGCGCCCAAGCATAATCTCCAATCGTAGCATGTCCAGGACACTGGACATGCTATGGATCAAATGACATTCTCTGAATTGACTTCAAACCACAGAAATCTTCAAGGCTAGTTGGCAATGCGCAGAACGCCTAACGGTACGGATCGCTAACAGCCAATCATGCGCATCAAACCGTTGCGTCCCAACACAGCTTTGCTGCGTCGGCCGATTCGCTCGCAGCAGATGTCCGAAGAACACCCCTTCCCCTTCGATACAAGAAAACTCGACAGCGACCTTCCTTCCTTCCATACAGATCTCGATCAAATCGCCTAGTTGAAAAGCGGTTGCCTTTTGCCCGTTGATGAACAGAGCATGCTCATCGGACAAGTTGCAAAATAGGCCTAAAGGCATTTCCGGCTGTTCGCTAGGCTCCCAGCCTTCCGGTAAAGTGAAAAGGAGCTCGGCGCCGTTTTCCATCAGATCGGCTTTCATTACACTTTTCCGATGATCGCAGCATAAGCTATGCGTGGCCTTCCCATCTCCCCAAAACGCAACATAACCTTGGCGGGGATCATCGGTAAGCACCTGTTCAAAAGAACCTGTTTTAGTAGAAGGGATAGACTGAATAGGATGCACAAGGGCCGCTTGCAAGTGGATCGGATGATCGATCAAAGCCCGAGCCGCATAGGAGTGCTGGGAATGCCCCAAAAACAGATCAAACAGAGTTACCACTGGTTCGGTCCTTTCTTGAAGGTTAGGCCCCAAAAACGCATGCAGATGGGAATGCCATCGGCCGCCCACTGTTGCAAGCGCATTTGAAATGTCCGCGCCTTTGGCATGAGCAATTTGCAGAGCGATCAGATAATGCGCCCAATCTTCTGCTGTCGTAAAAACCTGATCGGCGATCTGGTCAGGACTCGCATAAGCTTTCCACTTGTTCCAAGCCGCAGCGGAAAGAGGCCTTTCCCCATGGACCCGCTCCGCGTGCAACAAGATCCGCTCGACCAGCTCTTCAAGCTGAGTGCAAAGAGCTTCGCCCAAGACCAAACGAAAATCGCGCAGCGTCCAAAACAAAATAGGAAGGATATGCAAGCTTAACGACCTGTCCTTGCATTCAGGATATTCATGTAAATAGATCGGAAAGTTGCCGCCGGCCTCAAATGCCGCCAGCTTTTCCAAAAGCGACTTCGCTTCGAGGACATGCTCGCTGGTGCGGCTGCGCAACAACGCTAGCGCATAGCAAAAATTCTCATAGAGGGGGATCGTGTCATGCCTCTCGCCCGGAAGACTTGTATGGCAGTTGTGGACAAAACCAGTCTGCGCGCTTTTCCGTTTTTTGGCAGCCGCTAAATTCAATTCGACCGGCTTTCGTTTCATCTCCTCAAGATTATCCAACATGTGCTATCGCCTCTTTTAATGCTCCGATGATTCCCCTTTCCGTTGCAGGTTTGCCGATTAGGTCGGCCGCCTCAAGCATTTCAGCCGGCGCTGTCTGCATCACAATGCTGAAATCGGCCGTCTCCAGCATACTGATATCGTTCCGGTCATCGCCTGCCGCAATGACCTTTCCCCGCTTTCCAAATTGAGCGATCGCCCTCTCCAAAGCTTTCCCTTTGTCGGCCTGCCGATCGGTCACTAAATTGAGAAAAACACCTTCCGCAAGCGGATCGCGGATCATAGAAGCGCAAACTCCTTCAATTTCTTTTAGAGAAGCATTCACCCTGCGCATCAGGGTTTCGTCGCCTAAGCACTTGATCAAAGGAAACGCCTCGTTCTGTGCAAAATCAAATGTGTCGACAGCTCTCCAGGGCTCTGGGGAAAGGGCCTTGATCTTTTCCACATGGACCATGAGCTCAGAAGAAAACCTGCTGGGCCTGTAATAGCAAAAGTCCCCATGCTGGTAGCCGGCATAAATGATGAAGTCCTCTTCCTGGTCGGTGTAAATTTTTTCTAGAGACGCGATCATGTCTCCTGGCAGATAGGACCTGGAGACCAGCCTTTGTTCCGGCATCTGAATGATGTCCGCCCCATTTTGAACGGCGACGAAGAAAGGGAAATCAAGGACCCGAAGCACGCTGAAGCCAAAAGAAAAGGTCCTTCCCGTAATGAAAATGAGCTGCCATCCCTCTTTGTGCAAAGACTTTAAATAGAGGCAGACCTCCGGCGGCACATGGTGCAGCTGGTCTGTGATCGTCCCGTCGATGTCCAATGCGATCCAACCCTTATGTTCCCCCATAGCGCCTCCTCATTTCTAAAGTGCAGCTACAGGTTAGCAAAATTCATCCGGCAATGCCACAATAACCGTTGAAAAAAAACGGAAAAGCATACAGACTATTTTTTTAACCGCATGGTGGTAATGAAAAAAGTTCTACAATTCATTTTAATCTTCTCTGCCTTGCTATGCGCAAGCCATTCTGCGGCCATAGCAGACGAGCCGGCAAAAAAAGAACAGACCGCTCCGGCAGCTGCGCCAACGCCAGCCTCCCCGGCTTCTCCAACCTCACAAGGATCCCAGCCTCCCTCAGCAGAACCAGCTCCAACAACCCACGAATTCCCCTTCCATACTACCTCCACAGCGCAGTCCCAGTCCTATGAAGGCGCATTTGTGAAAATGATCCTCACCGTCATTGTCCTCATCGTGTTCGTCTTATTGACATTTTGGGTTATCCGCCGCCTCGGGCATGGAAGGCTGCGCGGCTTCGGCTCAAACCGATCGATCCAGGTGATCGAAAGAAAGCCTCTTAGCCCCAAGTCAATGCTTTACCTCGTTCAAGTAGGCAATCAAAAATTTCTTATCGCAGAATCCCAACTCGAAGTCAGAAGGGTTGGCATGATTGAAGAGCTGTCGGAAACGGCTGCCGATGAGACAAACTGAAAAAAAATTCAATTATTAATTTTTTACTTAAGGACACTATGCAAAACATACGCCCTTCACACTACCGCTGGGTTGTCGCAAGCTTGGTCTTCTTCATCACGCTTGTCAACTTCATCGACCGTTCAGCGATCTCGTTCGTTATCGAGCCCCTCAAACAGGAGTTTAACTTCACCGATACCCAGTTCGGGATGATCCTCTCCGCTTTTGCTGTCGGGTACGTCCTCCTGACCGCGTTTGGAGGATGGCTCGTCGACGTTTGGGGTTCCCGTATCGTATGGGCGTTGGCAGCTATTACCTGGTCTTTATGCGTCGGACTCTTGGGCCTTGCTGCAGGCTTCTGGGGATTTATCGGCCTACGCTTCCTTTTAGGAGTAACGGAAGGCCCCCACTTCCCCGCTATGACCCGCACCGTCAGCGACTGGCTCCCGGCCTCTGAGAGGGCCCGCGCCTTGTCCCTCGGCCTGGTCGCCATCCCCTTATCTGCCGTTGTTGGCGCTCCGATCACCTCCTATCTCGTCGTCGACCTAGGCTGGAGGGCGATGTTCGCCATTATCAGCGGCCTTGGCATCATCTGGGCTTTCTTCTGGTTCTGGCTCTTTAGGGACCGTCCTGAAGACTCCCGCTACACCAATGACGCAGAGAAGAAGCTGATCGCAACTTCCCGCACGCAAATGACCAAAGAAGACAAAGAAAAAATCGATTGGAACTTCATCCTGACCCACCCTACCCTGCTCGCTAACAACTTCGCCTACTTTGCTTTTGGCTACATGCTGTTCTTTGCGACCCTATGGCTCCCGGGTTATTTCCTTTCCCAACACAACCTGAACCTCAAGAGCGTCGGCTGGTACCTCACGATTCCATGGCTTATCGGCGCAGCCTTCTTAAAAGCCGGTGGATTCCTTTCCGACTGGCTCTATAAGAAAACAAACAACCGCCGGATTGCGCGCTCCCATCTGATCTGGGGCAGCCAGCTGCTTGCAGCCATCTGCTTTGTGATCCTTGGGTTCACAAGTTCTCTGGGCATGTCGATCCTTTTCTTAAGCTTAGGGCTTGGATTCGGCCTGATGCCGCAGCCTGCATTCTTCAGCGTCAATATCGACGTCGCCAAAGAGCGCTCAGGCTCGTCGCAAGGGATCACATCGAGCTGCTTGTCCCTTGCAGGGATCATTGCTCCACTTATGACCGGCTGGCTGATCGACATGACCCACAACTACCAAGGGGCGTTCCTTCTCCTCGGAGGATTTACGCTCATGGCTGTCGTCATTGTCATCCTCTTCCACCATCCCGACAAAGAGTACACGCGTGGAAAAGCCGTGAAGCTCGGCCTTAAAGAAGGCGTATAGCAATAAAAAAGGGGGCGGAAGCCCCCTTTTTCACATTCAGCAATCTTGGCAATTCTTCTAGAATGAAAAACCTGCTGTCAAGTTCAGCCCGTGGAAGCTGACATTCCCATCCCTGTGGAATGGAAACCTTTCTGTATCAAATCCTCCAGGACTATAAGGCGTCACAGGAAGAAGATGAAGTCCGAACCATGAGTTGACCTCATAGCCAGCAGAAAAATAAAAGCCCCAGGAATTGTAGAACTTGCCCCACTCGAGTCCTAACATCGCCTGTGCGGTAGGAACAATGCGTGTTTCTTTGAAATGGGCCACGCCGGTCGGATTTGGATTTGTCGTCTTGTTGAACGCTTTATAGAAAAAGTCGTAATAGCCCAACGTGAGCGCTCCTGAGAACTGCCCGATCAAAGAGAGTCCCCATCCCATGTACCAGTCCAAATTCACCCCTAACCGAGCGCCTCCAGCTGAGTACTCCCAGTTGTTTTGAATATGGTTTGTGCTCTTGACGCCGTTCACTGTGCCTGAATATCTGATGCGCCAATGCTGATCAAAGTTAGTCCCTAACATACCCATGACAAGCTTGAGCAGGATGTCATCGCTGATCAAAAACCGTCTTCCCAGCAACAAGTCCCCTTCCATGTAGACCAGGCTTGCATGCGAATGGGCCTTGCCATTGGGAGCAAAGATCCCTGAGTTATCTCTAAAAGTTGTTTCTAAGTTCAATCCGGCTTTTTTTGGACGTTTTGTTTCATGGGTCCCGTCTGTTGAATAGTACGTATAAATGCCAAATACGTCCCAAAGATCGTGGTTGAAAGTGTATCCTAAGCCTGCACGAACGCCAGAGCTCCAACCCATCGTTCCGAATTTGAAGTCGCCGTTCGCATCAGCAGGCACAAATGGAGCCACCTGCGACGAAGGGACCTCCTCTCCTTTGATCACATACTCAAGATTGTCCTCTAAAGTTTTCCAAAAAAGATAGCTCACAAAAAAATTAACCCTTTTTGCCTCTAAAGGCTCCCGATGGGAAAATAAAGATGAACGTTTGGTGTTTTGAGCATCTTTTTGAGGGGTCGCATTGTTTTGGGCCAAATAACTATTGCCGTAACCAATGCTGTCATCTTCATAAGCTTCATAGACGACATCATCATAATAATCATCCTCTTCGACCCACTGCCCGCCAGCGTAGAGCGAACTCATCAGCAATGGCAAAATGTAGACGCACTGTTTCATTACTCCTCCAAATTTAGAATGCACGAACCCACTTTCTACAACTCATTTCAATGTCGAGTTAACATACCAAGTGATTTAGATCAAAAAAAACCCATAGCACAAAGCGATTCTTAATGGTGATTAATGGCCTCGACGCCCAACATGGGAAGATAGATAAAAAACGCCAAATTGCCCAAGAAGGCAAGGTACCCCAAGATCACAAACAACCCATCCTCTTCCAAGATACCGATCGACAAAAGAAAAATCGACAGCCCTGGAGGAAAGTTTGTGCCCGGCGGCAAGGGCAGCATCAAGATCAAGGCGCAGAAAAAAATCAAAAAACCGTTGATCCTCTCAATGACCGGGTGCCTTGTTAAAAAATGGACCCTAGGACGAAAAGCCCTTTCGATCTTAATGAGGATCGCTTCCCCTTTTTGAAACGCTTGGCAGAGCAGCTTTCCCGAGATTTTCTTCTTGAGCATCCACTTCGGAAACCAGATCCCTTTATTGAATGCGATCGAATAGCCGCACACTGCGATCAGAAAGCCCAACAGCGTCGACAGCCCCGGAAGCGGAATAAAAAAAAGGAACGGGACAGAGAAGATCAACGAGATCAACGCCCTTGAACGGGGCCCAATGAAATGGACAAGTTCCTGCGCGTTCATCTCTTTGTCGGCGCACTCGATCCCCAGTCGATGAAATTCCTCAGATAACCGCACAGCCATCCCCCATTACCAGTTGCCCCATCAGCGCACCATAGCACGACCAGCATGGTTTTGGAAAAGGGGAAATTTAAAGAACCAACTGCGACACTTAAGGCAACCGGTAAATCGTCCTTTTAAACCATTTTACCGCCAGCCAGATCCTGAACCTTAAATCACCCTAGGAAAGCCCCTTTGCCATTGCTGCAGGCGCTGTAAATCAGGTTCAACTCGAACAAGTTTAAATTATGTAAGCAATATACAATTCAGGCTTAACCCAAACGCGGGTTAAAAGCTGGACCAAACATGCATCATGACAGGCATAGCACCGCTAACCTCCTAACTATCAATACATAGCACAGCCGACTAACAATTAACAGTTTAACGCATTTATTACACCAACAAATAAACACGTTAAATTATTTAACTATAAACACATCAATTCGAAATTGAAGATTAAATTAATTATTTGTTAATTAACATTAAATATATTATTATAATGTTCATAGGAAAGAAGAAAACGGAATAATAATCTAATTATCCGTGCTCTTTTCGGGGGAACATATGTCGAGTATTAATCCAGATTTTGCCAAAAATTTTGACGCCATCTTTTTTGGAACTAATAATGAAGCCGCAAAAGGCATTCCACTAAACGAACAGGGCCGCCTTGCAAAATTCTACTCAACTTCCCTTGAACGGCACGATAAGAGCAACATTTTTTACAAAATCTGGGTAAAGATCGTAAAATCGGACAACTACAACTGTGGAACAGTCTTAACCAACATTGCCTGGCATCTGCAAAACAATTCAGCTACGCTTGATACAAAAATTAATCCTCAAAATTACGGCAATTTTAAAAAAGAACTTCTTGATATGACCTCCGCTTTAGCAGAGAAACTTACCGATAGAGATGCGCAATGTAAGAACATTATGGAATTGGTTGAGAAATTAGATCCAGCTAAACGCATACCAAATCCAGGTCAATCCAAAAGCACCCCAAGCAATCTTCCATCAGTAACGCTGAGCAAAGAAGATCAAGCTGAAATAAACCGTACGATTGACGATTTAGACTCTTTTCTTAACGATTTTGGCAATGAACCGCCTGTCACTGAGTTCACCGGTCCCGTTCAGACTGAAGTTGCCCTCAGCCCTACAAATACCCTTTCCCCTTCCCTGTTGAAACAGTTTGAGGAAGCGGAAGCAATTTTATCCAAAAAGGACTTAGACATCGTTGATCCCATCCTGCTCAACAGTCTGATCAGAGATATCCAAAACGACCCTAGCTTTGAGACAAGCGAAGCACACCCTAGGCTGATCGCTATCCTTGAGAACTATCTGAATCGCACTGCTCCTCAAAACCTCCAAGGAACCCTTTCTGAGCAGATCAACGCATTAAAGGCCCATATCGAAAAAGCAGATGAGATTGCGACACTTATTCCCAACTATGGTTCCAAATTTGTAAAACCTACTCCGACCGCTGCAGCTTGGAAAGTGAAAATTCAATATCTTGAGATGCTGAAAGAACGGCTCCTCGAAAAGACACAAGCAAATATGGTACGAGCTGCTGAAAAGTGGATCCCTAAACTTCAACACTTAGACAACGCTTCTGAGAAAATTACAGCTGCCATTCAAGAACTGGCAACTGCTGTCGCAAGAAACCCCTTAGGTTCAATAGCAACAACCAATTACGCTTCTCTTTCGGAAGCCGTTACAAAACAACTTCAGCTTGCTCAAGCAAATTTCCGTAAAATCGACGAGGAAGTTAACATTAGCTTGAAGAGTGAAAAAGGATATCGCGAGCACGCGGAAAAATTGATTGGAAAAGTCCTTGATCGAATGGACCACTTTAAACAAGCCTCGCAACACCACGCAAATTTAGGAACTGTAACAGAAGAAGCTTTTAACAAGCTGAATTTGCTTATAAGCAATAAACAAGCAGCCTTGGAAGAATGCAAAGCTCAGATTGAAAATGAAAAAACAGGTTGGTTTAGCGGAGGCAAAGCATCTCCTGCATCGATCCTCCGTCAACGCACGCTCGAGCTTGAAATATTGACCTTAGAACATCAACGGATCGTTTTCGACTCTAAACTCGCGATGCAAAAATTCGCGATAGAAAACCTCTCCTTATTAGAAGAAATCGGCAAAATGGCTTCTGACCCACATGCAGCAGAACATAAGCTCCCAGAGCTCGAACTTAAGATCAAAGCCTATACAGACAAATGCAAAGAACTGGACCAGCTATTAAAAAACAACATGGGGTTATTTGCTTCTCATAAAACCGCTTTAAGCTTGCTTCACGCTTCCTTAATGTCTGAGCATCAAAAACTTAATGATTTACCAGAAATAAAAAAATCAGAAGCCCTTCAAAAGAAAATTGAATACCAAAAAGGGGTGAATGAATACGACCTGACTAATTTCGTCTCCTTCCAACAACAACTAAAAGAAGAAATAGAAAGTAAAGTCCTTGGAATTGGAAGCCTCTACAAAACAAGGATTGAGGCCAGCAAAAAAACTTCAAAACTATTTGATCAAAGGGAAAAACCTGCAGAAGAGCTCGGTATAGCGCAACAAAACCAAATTAAACTAAAGAGCTTATCTGAACTGATCAAAAAACAAGCAGTTTGGATTATTCGATGGACAGCTTCGCAAACCTCTCCAAAGGGAACTTCCGATTACGAGAACTTTTTAAGGGAGTTTGCTGTTGATGCCAAAGCACGCGGCATACCTGAAGATCAATGGGCATCCAAGATCATCCAAAGACTCGAAAAGGATTTCATAATTCCAGATGTCCACAAGCCATTGCTTGCTGACAACCTCTACAAAGCCCTTGGAAAAATGCACCTTATCCCAATGCAATTGCCGGAACTTCGACAAAGCGTTTGAAATGGCGCAGTAAAGAGATCTTATAGAGCTTCAGAGCGGATCACACGGATGTTTGCATCCCGGACATTCCCCCTTACCTGGAAGCAGTTGGCCAAATAGTGGGTCCGCGCTTTCTTTAAGTCCTGCACAAACGAGTCCCAACAATGCTGGTTTTCATTGCGGACTGGCCATTCATGGTCTTCTTTATAGGAAGCTCCCTTCTGCCAGGAATGCTCGATCGCAGCGACCCATTTGCGTCCCCGGTACTGGTCAAAAATCCCATAAAGGGCCGCAAACTCAACGCCAAGAGCATAAAACGGCGTGCTCGCCATCCCCCAAATCCCTTCGCTAAGCGCGCTTCCCGTCTCAGTGATCCAATTCCAGCAAGTCGCTCCAGCGCCCTCAGCATCGCCCTGGCAAAACTGTTCTCCCATCTTCTTGATTGCGTCCATTGCAACCACGCCCACGACAATAAGCATTTTCGTGAAATGCCATACCTCTGTCCCCAACGCATAAAGAGGATTGCCCAGCGCAACCGCTGCGCACTTGGTCGCAAGCACATGCCATTCCTCGTCCAGGTACAGGTCTCCCGTTGCCACATCTTCCACATATGATAACAGCGGCGTGCGTGTCACCTGGTTGGTCCTACGGTCGACCACATCGAACATCCTCGGCTGCCCAGTATCATCGAGCTTATTAAGAAAGGTCCGTCTAAAAGCGGCTTCGCTCGAGCTGGAAGCGCATGGCAAGCTCGAACCGATCCATCGAAAACATTCGCTGACTTGAGAGAACCCGAACACTTCTGTGATGCCCATACCCCTTCTCCTCCCTAACCCCCTCATACCAGAGAGGTTAAGTCTTTTAATAAATTTTGAAAAAGCATACCAAAAACCCAATTAGAAAACCACCCAAGTGACGCATTTTCATCTAAAAAATCCATTTCCAGGCTTTCTCTCAACCTTTCCATCAAAAAAAACGTTCATACACCCTTTTTAAAATTCAAAACTGCCCACTCCGGGCAGAAATGCACATCTAAATCCCACAGAATAAGCTATTTAAATGCGATTCCAACCAAACCCTATCTGATACAGGCTCTAAGGACTAACACTTTTGTTAACAAAGAATCGTTAAAAACTAAAATTATTCAAAATTATAACCATACAAACACACAAACATATTAATTGAGATTTTATAAAGAATATGTTATAATTAAATTAAGACTTGTTAATATTTAAAATTAAAAAGGTGAAAGAATGGCATCTTCGTTATTTCAACAACTCTCATTACTTACAGGCGTTCCTTCATTCACCCCTGACAGCACGGATCCAACCCCACCCCCTGCATTTCAATGGAACAAGTGGAAAATCGGACTGGTTGCCGTAGCAAGCGTTCCAGTTGTCGCATCTGTAGCTCTTGCAATTTTTGCAACCATCACCTTGCAATGGCATATTGCTGCAGGCGCTCTAGGCGTCGCCGGTATTATTCTTACAGGAACTTGGATATTGATCGGTCGTCCTACTTTAGATGATATGGTAGGCAACTCAACACCTGCAACACCGGAAGAACAGCTGCCGCTATTGCAAAACTCAAGACGTATGCAGGAAGAGATTACCCTAACAATGAATCGTGGTGGCAATACAGATGAGTCTCAGCTAAGAGTAGTTGATCATCCACCCCAAACTCTTAATCAAACTTCACAAGCAGCTAATGTTGCATTCAAGAGGGCAACTACCAGCTCAGATCCTACTTTAGCTGGGCAGAGCAGTTCCCCCTCAAGATCTTCCGCAACTTCAGAAGCTCAGAAAGCTGCTCGAAAGGCGTCATCTACCCTTTTAAAAAGGATATCGGGAACAACTAATAAAAATAAAAAAATCGGCCTTAGAAAAGACCTCTGGTTTGCTAAAAATTCCCTACGTCAAGGTTTAGAAAAATACAGAGATTTTGCATTGGAATTCTTGCCTTGTGCTAACATTTTATATAATTTTGAAGCAGATGCCATATCATCTAATTCTAAACTAACGGAACTGCAAAAGTTCGATGCAAAAATAGCTCTTTGCAATGAGATCATTGCAATAACTCCAAGAACGGAAAGCGGAAATTCACTTATTCAACATTTTGAAAAGAGAAGATCTGAATTAAATCAACAAAAAAATTCATTGAATCAAACTCTAGAACAAAATGTTATGCGATCAGCTCAGCATCTTGGACAAGAGCTATTTCCTGGAAAAATACAAGGGCATTCTCAGGGTTTTACTTTATCAGGTGAGGTTTTAACACTGATGGATGGAAAAACTCTGAAAACGATTAATGATGAATTACAAACTGCAGAAAATGAATTGAAATCTGCTCAATCATCCGTTCAAAATGCAATGGATAATCTAAGATCACACGAAAACACACTTACAAGAGCAGAAAATGAATTCAAATCTGAATTGACTCGATTAAATTTAGATCGTCCAAAAATATATGAAGGCGAAATTGAAATAACAAAGCAGAAAATTGCAACCTGCAATGAACAAATTAAACGTGCCACAACTAGAAGGGAGCTTCTACCATTAATTTCAGAAAGAAGAGATCTGGAACTATCACTGCTTATCTACCAATACGAACAGGAACGATTTCTTCTAGATAGTGAAGTTAGAAATTATCAAAGCTCTCAACCAAAAGATCAAACACCTTCATTGCTTATCGATAAAATCAACTCGAAACATACTGAAATTCAAAGGATTAGAGAAAACATCAGATCATTAGAAAAGAACAATCAGATTCTTCTACATGAAATAGAAAAATATCGAGAAGCATCTGGAATTGAAGAAAAAAATAGATGTGTTAACAACATTGCGATACTTTTAGCAAATCCCTATTGCACCAGATCAGCAATAGAAGAAGATCATCTATTAATTTTGCAAAAGAACCCATATCGTCAAGTTTTCAACCTGGATCTCCAATTTTCACAATCGATTCAGCAAATTCTCCGTCGAGAAACTGCCACTACAACACTTTCTTCATACTTACCAGATTTTAACAGGCAATTATCAACGAACCATAAACGTATAATTGAAAACACTGAAAAAACAACATTGACGATTCAACATATCAATGAGGTCCAAACGACTCTAATCGCAAAATCCAATGCGATGACACGGATAAAAAACGAAATCCCAACTTTAGTAGACGAACATACTTCTCTTCAATCAAGGTGTCTGAGAACAGGCGAAAAATTATCGACGCTACAAAAACAGAAAGCTGAATTAGATGAAGCTGTTAAAAAATTAAAAAGGCATGTTGATTTAGCTGCAACATCTCAAGAATTTGCTACTTTTGTTAAAAACTACATCCGATTTGCTACTGAAACTAAGATCCCTCAAGATAAGTGGGCTAGCAATATGTTGAGATTGTTAACTGAACAATTCCCATTGCTGAAAGAATTCCCTCAGGTTAAGGAATCAATATTAACTGCTCTTGAAAGAACTGGCGTAGATATTTCACATCGCAACCTTGAGGCAGAAAACTCAGCGCCATCCGAACCAATTTCACCATTATCAAGCTCTTCTAGTCTAGCTACAACTCCATTTGATTTGATGATGAACTTTGGCCCTATATCCATGAATATTGATGATCAAATCGACTCAATAACT
This sequence comes from Verrucomicrobiota bacterium, assembly GCA_018240225.1. Lineage (GTDB taxonomy): Bacteria > Chlamydiota > Chlamydiia > Chlamydiales > Rhabdochlamydiaceae > Acherontichlamydia > Acherontichlamydia pituitae. The sequence goes on along the minus strand of JAFEGF010000046.1, from coordinate 552 downwards.
CGCGAAGTAATCCAAATGATGCCTACAGCAGCAAGCTCATCAGGCAGTAGATTTACGGAATATAAAGTAGATGAAATCGAAGACTACCAACAGGAACTGAGTTCTAAATTAACTATTCTAAGAACATTCGAAAATCCCTCGGTTTCTACTCAAAAATTGCAAGAAGCTATCCAGATGGTAAGTGAAGAGCTCAGAGCAGTAGATTCTGAATTGTCATCCAGAACGAGCTTAAGTAGACGTTATTCTTAAGGATTTTTCGTAAGTTGATCGAAAAGCACGCATTGGATCCAACGCGTGCTTTTTTTATCTACTGGGGAAACATGTAAATCGTCGGATTGCTCTCCAAACTGACATTTAGCACAGAGGACATATAGTAGTTGCATCCTGCAACGAAATTCCCAAAATACGTTAGATTGTCCTGAGTTGGAGAGCTGACGACATTTTTAGCAAAGTCGATCAGCGCAAATAGGAGCGCCCCATCTAGAGGAGCATGGAGCGCATCATGGAGCGCTTGCTCATTTGCAGTCAGATATCCTTGTGCATTGAAAATGT
>JAFEGF010000045.1 GCA_018240225.1 Verrucomicrobiota bacterium | reverse complement strand
ATGTTCGCTTTGACCGATCCGGTAGGGCCAATGATCAGATTGCCCGAAGAGATCAGTTCCCCTTCAAACGTCCCATCGATCCGCAAAAGTTTTTGAAAGGACATCGTTCCCTTGATGTTGACTTGGCTGGAAATTATTGTCTCTGGCTCTTCTTCTTCAACAGGTATTTCTTCTTGATCCATCTGGCTTTCACGGATGGAGAATGCATTCATGAGATCGGTTGAAAAAGGGGAGTGGGGACGAAAGGAGAGTTCTTCCTGCGGATGTTGAGGAGAAGTAGATTCTGCATCGGAATGACTTTTGGAATACTTTTTGAACATATGCCCGCCCCTTAAGTTTAAGCATCTAGTTTTCTTATAACAGGAGGTTAGGATCGGTGCAAGTGTTCAAAAACAGATTCAAGGAAGCTTAGAAACAAGGTATAGAGGGTAATTATAAACTTGACCATCATGCTTTAAGTTCATTGTTGTGGCGCGAACGAGTTTTGAAGGTGAATATTTTTGATTGTAAACAATCAGGCTTTTCTTTTTCTGGCTTGCGCCAGCTTTGACTTCTAATGGATAGATCTCATGATCGAATTCGATTAAGAAATCGATTTCTGCAGTCCCTTCGCTCGTCCAGTAATAAGGAGTTTTTTGCTTGGCTGCGATCAATTCCTGTGCAACATAGTTTTCCGTAAGAGCTCCGTTGAACTCGGTAAACAATAGGTCTCCATCGATGATGACTTGAGGCGAAAGGCTGCTTTGGGCGCCAAGTAATCCCACATCAGCAAGGAAGACTTTAAATGTTTCATGATCTGCATATGCGCTTAGAGGAAATTTCGGAGATTCGACCAGATAGCTTTTATGGATCAGGCCAGCATCGGACAGCCACTGAATGGCTTCTTCATAATCCCTGCCTCTAGCGCTTTTTCGAATGGCTGCAAAAATGAACTTTTTGTTCTCTTTTGCAAGCTGTCTGTGCACCTGGTTCCATACGGTTGTGATCTTCATGATCTCATGCGGAGGAGCGTGCTTTGCAAAGTCTTTCTCATAAGCGCTCAAGATCTCCAACTGGATTTCCCTAACAGTTTTTACATTTTCTGTTTTTCGATATTCTGAAACGGCTTCTGGCATGCCCCCAACGAAGAAATAGAGTTTTAGTAGGCCGATGAGCTTTTCGTGCAAAGGAGATTCAATCGGATCACAGGTGTTGTGTTGTTCTAAATATGCACGGGTCTTCTCATGACCTATTGCGGAAAGAAATTCAAAGAATGTCAATGGATATAAGTGGAGAAAATTGACTTTTCCAACAGGGAATCCTTTTTCATTGGCAGTCTTAACCCCCAAAAGAGAGCCTGCAGCAGCCACATGGTATTCATTGGCTTCTTCGCAAAAGTATTTCAAGCTATTCAGGGCTTTAGGGCACTCCTGGATTTCATCCATTACAATAAGAGTCCGGCGGGGTTCTATGTCAATTTCTGTGTGGATGCTTAAGATCTTAATGAGTTGTTTTGGATCTAAGGTGCTATCGAAATACTGTCTCAGTTTTTCATCTTTCTCAAAGTTAAGATAGGCCATGTTCTCATACAAGGTTTTTCCGAAATGCTTTAGGGCATATGTTTTTCCAACTTGCCTCGCACCATTGAGTATTAATGGCTTGCGGCGAGATAAGGTTTTCCATTCCTCGAGATGCTTGTAGATGTCCCTTTTCATAATTTTATTTATATAAAAAAATGAGGGTAAAAAGCAAGGGTTCATTAGGAAAACGTGGTGGGTTGTCACGTTTTTCGTTGGAAAAACGTGTTTCAATTTCACGTTTTTCCAATGAAAAACGCGTTTGAATTAAGTTAAGTCATTGATTGTTAGTTGGATGGTGAAAATTAAGATTCGAGGTTGCGGCGGGCCATGTCGATTTGACGACGGAGGGTCTCATCGTTTTCAACTTGGCCTGCGATCTTTTTCCAAGCATGCAGAAGGGTCGAATGGGTCTTTCCACCGAACGCCGTCGAGAGTTTCATGAGAGAATCGTTCATCAGCTCTTTTGCCAGGTACATGGCGACCTGCCTTGGGAAGGCGACATCTTTAGAGCGGGAGGCGCTCTTGAGGTCGCTGACGCGCACATCGTAGATTGTTGCAACGCTTTTGATGATGTTCTCGACCGAGATCTTTTTTTGAGGTGTGTATTGAAAAAGTTCGCTCAAGGTCTTTTCAACAACCTCTTCCGTCGCATCGAGGTTCATGAGGCGGCAGTAGGCGCTCAAGCGGTTGATCGCTCCTTCGAGCTGCCGGACGTTGTTAAAGATATGCTCGGCAATGAAGAATGCCACTTTTTGCGGGATCCTAAATCCCTTCAGTTCTGCTTTGTACTGGAGGATCGCAACGCGTGTTTCCAGATCGGGAACGCCGATGTTGGCAACGAGGCCCCATTCCATCCGCGCGATCATCCTTTCAGAAAGCTTAAGCTGGCCTGGAGGTTTGTCTGAAGTGATGACGATTTGTTTGTTCTGATTGATCAGGCTCTCGAAGGTGTTGCAGAACTCCTCTTCGAAATTGAGACGGCTCTGCAAGAACTGGATATCGTCCACAAGAAGGACGTCGAGGGAGCGGTAGAACCGTTTCATCTTATCCATCGACTTCGATCGCAGGTTTTCGACGAGATCGTTGATGAACCCTTCGGTCGTGATGCATTGGATCCGAAGTTTTTTGTGGTTCTCTCGGATGTAATGGCCGATCCCGTGTAGCAAATGGGTCTTGCCAAGGCCGACGCCGCCATGGATAAAGAGGGGATTGTATGACTTTCCAGGGCGAGCGGCAACGCCGAACGCAGCTGATTTGACAAACTGGTTGGCAGGGCCTTCGATGAAGTTATTGAAAGTGTAGAAAGGATTTAAGGTGATCTCTGGATGCCCCGGTTGCGGATCGGCAGGTTCTGGAATGTTCGGAGCAGCGGCTATTGCTGGAGCGGGCTTTTTTTTCTGTTCTGCGATGATGAATGTGACTGCAAGCTCGCCGGATGGTTTTGTCGGAAGGAACGCGGTAAGGTCCTTTTTATAGTTATCGAGGATGTATTCTTGGACGAAGATATTGGGAACTTCTAAACAGACATCATCCGTTCCATTATCGATCAGACGGATCGAAGCAAACCAGTTTTGGAACTCAGTTGCCGAGCATTTTTCCTGGATGAACTCTAAAAAAAGCGACCAAGTTTCTTGAGGAGTGCGCGTCAGCATAAGCGATGATCAATCTGTTCAGGTTTTTTAATGGGAGATCATGTTAAACCACTTACTGAAAAAGCAAGAAGCGGTGTAGTTCACGTTAACATTGCAAAGATAAGGATGCAAGTTAATTTCAGGAATAGGCCAGGATCAAGGCTTGCGCCTGATTAGCAATTTCTTCATTGGGATTTTTTTGCAGCGATCTTGCTTGCATGAGGCCTTGTTTTTTGTAGCCTAATGCGAACAAGGCTTTCGTCCGGTTTAGCAAAGTAGGAACATGTGTTGGATCTAAGCGAAGGGCCTTTTCGATATAGTTTAAGGCCATGAGGTTGTTCCCGCGCTGTAAAAAGAGGGCTCCCAATGTTTGCAGATCATAGGAGGAATTGGGATCAAGAATGACAAGCGCTTCAAAGAAGGTCGTTGCGATGTCGTACTTTCCCTGCTTGATGTAGGAGTATCCTACGAAGCGCAGGTCTTCAAGCTCATCGCCGCCCCATCCTAATATTGATAGCCATTCTACATTGCTCATAATAAACCCAATTTGGAATTTAGCCCTTTTGATATTGACTTCTACGGGAATTGATATCAATCAGGAACTTATCTAATAAGGAGACGGTTTCAAAAAGAGAGGTTAAAGCTTTTTTTTCTTTTTCCTCTTCTTCTGCCTCTTTGTCCTCGATCCAAGCTTCCCTTTTGTTTCCTTTGCCTTTTTCCCTTTCCTCTTTTCTCTTCTCTGCTAGCGACTTGAGCTTTGCTAAGATTTTTTGCGTCTGGACCTCTTTTTTCTCCTCCGATCCCAAAGAAGGGATCATTAAAAAGGTAAAGAGGCGTCCTTTCTGCTCCAAATACCGGTTCGGCGCAAAGAAATTGGCCCAGACATGCTGGGTCGTTTCTGAATGGAGAAGGGCATCGACTTCCGAAGCAAAAGAGGGCATCGAGACATCGATCGCCGTCTGAGTGGGGATCGCCCTGGCCTCTTTAATGATCTTCTCATCGAGCCACTGTTGGTCTTCAGCATAACGGGTTGAGACTTCAACGCCTAGATTATCGATTGTACGCGGGGGCATATGACCTCATCTTATTCCTATATATAAGGATCATTTGCCAATATTAAAATAAAATTTCAACATACGATTTTATAAAACCAAGACAGCCTGAAGAATCAGTTTTTCAAGGACTGGTTGCAGCCAAGGCTGCTTTATCTGGTTCTCACACAGAAGGGGCGCCGTAACTTCAGCATGTGCCCGTTCGAGACTTATGTCTAAGAGAATAAGGTGTTTAATCTGTATTTTTTAACGGCATGACGTTTAATAAGATGAGTTTTAATTGCATTGTTAGTTTGTTGTGTATTTCGTTTTTAAAAAATTAAATAAAATTGACTTTAATTAAAAATATTTTATAATCGTTGCTGTGAAAAGGCGAAAAAAATTGAGTAATTATTAAGAGTGCCGACAAAAGGGGTATATGAATCCACCGAACAGTCTTATTCCTCCATTGCGGTCTTTAGCCATTCAATCCTATGTCGAACAGTACCCCACGGCATCGCCTAATTTTAACGCATCAGGAAATTTGCTTGAGGCGAATGCAGCAGTATTAACTCTTGAGCAGTGGGTGAGATTAAAGTCGGATGCGCCTATCGGCCCCATTAACTTTCCTAAGGTAATGCGCCAGATTGAGAAAAAATATTCGGAAGGAATAGGGTTTCAGACAGAATTGCAAACACAGTCGGCATTTTCATTTCGCGCAGTGCAATTAGGCCTTCCTTCCAATTGCAAAGTGAATTTGCTTTTTTATGATTTGGCTAGAAAATTATTGCCAGAGTATCAAAAAGCTGGATTGGTCTCAGAAGAGAGAATGTCATTGGAGAGAATTTCAGTTGATCCTGTAGAGTTCGTTCCTCTTCAAACTAAATTGAATGAAATCGAAGAAAATCAGGCTCTAGAGCAAATTTGGACGCAGAGATTAAGCGGGGTTTTTCAGTTGGACCAAGCATCTGAGCCAAGAAAGCATGAAGCAATTCGATCTTGGTTGAATGATCCAGCTAATTTGCAGGCAATTGCGAACGTTAGAACCCTGAATTTGTCAAATCTATTGCTAAAAGTTCTCCCTAAAGAGATCAGTTTATTAAAAGGATTGCAAAGACTTAATCTTTCCAATAATCAGCTAAGGTATCTTCCCGAAGCGCTTGGAGATCTGAATGCTCTAAAACACCTCGGGCTTAAAAATAATCGCTTAACCCATCTTCCCGAATCCTTTGGAAACCTTGCAGCCCTAACACAGCTTTCGCTTGAAAATAACCGAATAAGCCATCTTCCCAAATCCTTTGAAAATCTTAGCTCTTTAATAACCCTCTCGCTTGCGAATAACTATTTAAGCCAACTTCCTGAATCCTTTGGAAATCTCAGGGCTTTAACAAACCTTTGGCTTAATAATAACTATTTAAGCGAACTTCCCGAATTCTTCGGCGATCTTGCAGCTTTAAAAATGCTTTGTCTTCACAATAACCACTTAAGCCAGCTCCCCGAATCCTTCGGCAATCTTACAGCTTTAAAAGAGATTGTTCTTTATGGTAACCATTTAAGCCAACTTCCCAAATCCTTCGGTTATTTGAGCGCATTAACAAGTCTTGATCTATGTGATAACCGCATAAGCCAACTTCCTGACTCATTTGGCAATCTTAGAGCTTTAAGAATACTTAGGCTTGAACATAACCATTTAACTTATCTTCCCGAGTCCTTCAGCGATCTTAAAGCTTTAGAAGAGCTTGAGCTCGATCATAATCGATTAAGCCATCTTCCCGAATCATTTGGCAATCTAAGAGCTTTAACAAACCTTGGGCTTGCACATAACCGCTTAACTTATCTTCCCGAATCATTTGGCAATCTAAGAGCTTTAACAAACCTTGGACTTGCACATAACCGCTTAACTTATCTTCCCGAGTCTTTCGGCGATCTTAGAGATTTAACAGAGCTTGAGCTGGATCATAATCGATTAAGCCATCTTCCCGAATCCTTCGGTAATTTTGAAGATTTTGAATTTCTCTTCCTATATGACAATCCTCTATTGTTCATTTCAGATATAGAGCTTAAGAAAGAACCAACGCAAGGCAAACTCATGGAGCATCAAGCAGCTTTTTTGAGCTATTCTTATGAAAGCGATCTGGGATGCCTCTTTCGAAATTTGATGGATCGAAATGCTTCTGGCGCTGCTGCTCAGTTTGATCTTCTTCCCAATAGGATGAAAAGTCGGATCGAATTACGGGTCAGACAGGACCTTATCGGCCAAAGGACGGCTAACTCTCAGGGTAAAGAGGGCATTGATCCATCTGCAAACATCCATGCTCTTGCTCGAGCTGTCCGTATGGAGCTCTATGAAGGCTTTGCCTCTTTAGATGAAGAACAAAAAAATGCCGTCTACTCTCAGATCGGAGAATTAGCGGGGCATGAAGGGGACTTGACTTGGTCAGAAGAGCATGCTTTCGACCATGTTCTCCGCTTTGCCGACGCCTATGCCTCTGTTGTCTCTGAAGAGACTGGCCCAATGAGAAAGAAACAAAAAATCGTCTAATCTCGCTGGATACAGGACTTCGAGCCATAATAATCCAAAAACTCCACGAAACCTGAACTGACGGCAGGCCTTAACATCTTAAGAGCCTTTTTTCAGACTTTAAATCCCACTAAAACGACCTCTTTTTTTTCTGAACCGAAAAAAAATTCCATGACCTCCCACAAAGTTGTTATGCACACTGTTCACAATCCCCAATTTCCCTGCTAAAACGGTCTGTTTTTGGCAAAGTTGTGAACAGAATTCCCACAATTTCCCACATTTGTCGACAGATTTTCTTGTGACTTCATTATCAGTGATTTGTGTTGATTTAAGTTATGGGCGGATAGGGACGTTTTGAAAGGTGTTTTCGGAAAAACATTGCCAGATTTGGGGTTCGGTGTTAATTTGTGGGAAAAGGTGGCAAACCCGAGCATTATTACATGAGCAAGTTCTTCTTCAGTGGTTCAACATCCGCGAAGTTAGATGAGAAAGGACGGTTCGTCCTTCCTCAGGGAATGCGCTTTGGGTTGGTCGAAAATGGCGAGCTGGAGTTCAGCATTGGTTTAGGATTGGGCGGCTGCTTAGCTATCTATAGACAGAGCGACATCGAAAAGATCGTCGCCAAGTTCCAGGCCAAACAGCACATCGCCAAGTACCAAAAGTTTTTTACATTCTTCTTTTCCACACTGCACCAGACAACATGCGATAAGGTCGGCCGGGTCAATATTCCGACGACGTTAAAGAATGCGGTGGGAATTAAGGGGGAAGTGGTGATCGCCGGCGTTCTGAACAAGATCGAAATCTGGCCGAAAGAGAAGTACGAAGAGCAATTGAGCGCCTTGATGAGTGGCAAAGATGCAGAAATGAGCTTGGCCCAGTTGACAGAGGAGGCGTTTGCCCTTCTGGATGAATCGGAAGAGGCTGTAGAAGCTCCGAAAGCCGGACCTTCTGCTTACATGTGCCAAAAGTCAGGCGTAAAAAAAGAAGATTTCGAGGTGTTTGGCTCCCATGATGAATAAGAATGAGAAACGGGAGCACATCTCCGTATTAGAAAATGAGGCGCTTTCCTTCTTTGCCGATATGCAGATCGGCGTGTTTTTTGAGGGGACGGTGGGAGCTGGCGGGCATGCGAAGGCGATGCTTGAGGCCCATCCTGAGATCAAGCGCTATATCGGATGCGATTTAGATCCGGAAGCTTTGGAGATTGCAAGAGAGACTCTGAAGCCTTGGAAAGATAAGGTCGAGCTGGTCCACGGAAACTTTGCGCAGCTTGATGAGTATTTAAAAGAACGGAAGATTAAAACGGTCGACGGTTTTTTTTTGACCTAGGGGTGTCATCTATGCAACTCGATAAAGGTTACAAAGGTTTTAGTTTTTCTAAAGAGGGGCCATTGGATATGAGAATGGACCCTACTTCAGACCTGACAGCTAAAGAAGTTGTCAACAGCTGGCCAGAATCTGAGCTGGCGACGATTTTCCGCGAATTAGGCGAAGAACCCAGATGGCGCAGAGCTGCAAAAGCGATCGTCGATGCGCGCCGCAAGAAAAAGATTGAGACGACGACCCAGTTATCGGAAGTGATCGCGTCTGCGTTAAAGACGCCGCTGAAAGGCAAATGGCATCCGGCGACTTTAGTTTTCCAAGCGCTCCGCATGTGCGTTAACCGCGAGCTTGACACGATTGCAGAAGGGGTCTCCAAGGCGATCCATATGCTCTCGCAAGGTGGAAAAATCGGCGTGATCAGCTTTCATAGTTTAGAGGACCGGATCGTGAAGAACATCTTTAAAGATGCTTCCGCCCGTCCGAAGAAAGGGGACAAGGCAGCGCCTCTTCCTTTCTTAAAGCTTCTGACAAAGAAGCCGATCGCTCCAACGCTGCAAGAGGTCCGTTTAAATCCACGCTCGCGCAGCGCAAAATTGAGATTTGCGGAAAAAATTTGAGGGAAAGATGGAATCAAGGGGAATCCTCTCTCGCATCCTAGTGTGCATCACATTCTTCGGAGTGCTGCTCTACTCCTATGTAGACAGGCAAAATGATGTCACCCGGCTGCGTTTGGAAATTCCTCAGCTTGCCAAAGAGATCAAGGACCTTCGGGAAGAAAACACCCGTTTGCAGTATGAGATCGAGCTGTTCGAAAGCCCTCAAAACCTGATGCAGCTGGCCTCCCATAGCGAGTTTGCCCATTTGAAGCATCCAATGGTCAAAGAGATCGTCACAATGGACGAAGGGCTGGCTCTTCAGATTTCAACCGAGGAAAAAGGGGAACCTCTTCCTGTAAAACCAAAACTGCCACTCGCCGTCGGTACGCGGCAATAGTCTTCATTAGTTAATATTATGGCAATCAATAGCGGAACGAGCGGAACGATGGGGATCAAGATCCGCAAGCGTTTGGTATGGGTATCCCTATTTGTTTTTTTTCTGTTCTGCGCCCTGCTGGTCCAGTTCTTTAGGATCCAGATCATCGAAGGGGACAAGTGGAGCCGGGCGGCAAGGGCCCAGCATCAGCTTGTCGTCGTCGAGCCGTTCAAGCGCGGCCTGTTCTACTCGAATACGTCGATCAAGCCGGGCCATCCTGAAAAGCCGCAAGCGCTTGTCATCGATGTGCCTAAGTTCCACTTGTACCTCGATCCGATGGGCATTCCTGCCGAATGCAGAGCTGAGATGGCAGCAAAGCTGCGGGAGTTTTTACCCCTTAAAAGCGGGGAGTTTGAAACGCTGCGCTCCCATTTTGAGCGCAAGTCCCGCTCGCGCAAGCTCTACATGTGGCTTGACCGGGAGCAGAAGGACCAGATCTCCCAGTGGTGGTTCACCTATGCGCGGGGTAAAAAAATTGCGCGCAACGCCCTCTATTTTGTCCAAGACTACCAACGCTCATACCCCTTCGGTAAGCTTCTGGGGCAAGTCCTGCATACGGTGCGGGATGAGAAGGAAGCGGCGACGCAGCAGTCTATTCCGACGGGCGGACTTGAGTTCATTTTCGATCGTATTTTGCAAGGCAAGCAGGGGAAAAGGCTCATTTTGCGATCGCCGAGGCATCCGATGGAGACGGGGAAGATCCTTGCCTTTCCTGAAGATGGCGCTGATGTCCATCTGACGATCAACCATTACCTCCAGGCTATTGCTGAAGAGGAGATCGAAAAGGCTGTCAAGAAGTCGAATGCAAAGAGCGGCTGGGCGATCTTGATGCATCCGCGAACGGGGGAAATCTATGCATTGGCGCAGTACCCATGGTTCGAGCCAGCAGAATATCCGAAATACTTTAATGATCCTGTGCTTCGCGAGAACACGAAAGTCAAAGCGTTGACCGATCCATTTGAGCCAGCTTCCATGATGAAGCCGCTGACCCTTGCCATTGCTTTGAAAGCCAACAAGGAGCTTGCTAAACAAGGTAAGAAGCCGATTTTTTCTCCTCTTGAAAAATTATCGACAGCAAACGGAACCTTTCCCGGCCGCTCCAAGCCGATTCATGATACGCGGCGACACAATTTTCTTAATATGTATATGGGACTTCAAAAATCCTCGAACATCTATATGTCCCGTTTGGTTCAAAGGATCATTGAGCAGCTAGGGGAGAAGTGGTATCGCGATGCCCTTAGCGACATTTTAGGTTTTGGCAAGAAGACGGGGATCGAGCTGCCGTCGGAGAGCCCTGGCCTTCTTCCGACTCCTGGCAAACTCCATCCGAATGGAAAGGTGGAATGGTCGACGCCGACCCCTTTTTCAATCGCATTTGGCCATAATGTTCTTTGCAATAGCCTGCAGATGCTGAAAGGATATGCGATCATTGCTAATGGAGGCTACGATGTGCGTCCGACAATTGTGCGCAAAGTGGTCCGGAAAAGAAGAGATGGAACGCAAGAGGTCCTGCTCGACAACACCTCTTCTGAAAGGGTTGCCGCATTTCCCCGATTGCTGGAAGGGGAGATCGCTCAAGAGGTGGTCAAAGCGATGAAGTATGTCACCAAACCAGGAGGCACCGCATCGAAAGGGGACATCTACGGCTACACTGAGGCTGGAAAAACAGCAACTTCTGAAAAGATCGTCAATGGTGCTTACTCAAAAAAGGACCACATCTCGACGTTTATCGGGTTTGCGCCGGCCAAAGATCCCCAGTTCGTCCTCATGGTTGTCATCGACGAGCCAGAGTTCAAATATATCCCAGGGGTCGGCAAGAACCAGCATGGGGGAAACTGCGCAGCGCCAGCCTTCCGGGAGATCGGGCTCCGCACGCTCCAGTATTTAGGTGTTGAACCGGATGACCCTTATGGGTATCCTGTTGGCGATCCTCGACGCAATGAAGAAAAAGCCGATTGGCTCAAAGAGGTCAAGGCATTGCGCGAGCTGTACAGCCAGTGGAATTCATGAAGCTCAAAAAACTCCTTAAAGACATCCCTGAAATTGCGGTCCGCGGCTCAAAAGAAATTGAGATCACCGGCATCAGCACCAACTCCAAAGCGATCGGCCCTGGAAACTTATTTCTTGCGAAAAAGGGTCTGACTCAAGATGGGGCCCGTTTTATCCCTGATGCTGTAGCAGCAGGAGCTAGCGCTGTGATGACCGACATCTACAACCCTTTTTATCCACAGGTCGTCCAGCTTATCCATCCGCGCGTAGACCTAATGGAATCAAAACTTGCACGCGCTTATTTCAACAATGCCGACCACTCCCTTTTCCTCGTCGGGATCACCGGGACCAATGGGAAGACGACGAGCTCTTACCTGATTAAGTTTCTTCTGGACCATTTGCAAAATCCTTGCGGACTGATCGGAACGATCGAGTGGATCGTCGGACAGCATGTGTTCCCTTCGACCCAGACAACGCCCGATGTGATTGCCAATTACAAGCTTTTCCAAGATATGGCGGCGCAAGGGTGCAAAAGCTGCGTCATGGAGGTCTCGTCCCATGCCCTGCATCAAGGAAGGGTGAATGGGATCGAATATGATGTGGCGGTCTTTACCAATTTGACCCAAGACCATCTCGACTACCATCCCGATATGGAAAGCTACGCCGATGCCAAGGCGTCCCTCTTTTCCTCGTTGGTCGCAGCTAAGAGCGCTCAAAAGACGCAATTTGCAAAGACAGCTGTCGTGAATGCCGATAGCCCTTGGCATGCGCGTATGCTCAAAGAGTGCCAAGCCCAAGTGATCACTTATGGGATCGATGCGTCCTGCGACCTCAAAGCGGAAGGGATCCGATTGACTGCAAACGGGATGCAGATGCAGATCTGCTACCAGTCGAAACGATATCCGTTTGAATCGCCGTTGATCGGCCGTTTTAACGTCTACAACTGCTTAGCTGCGATCGGAGTCGGGCTTGCCAGAGGATTTGCAATCGAGGAGATCCTCAAGGTCCTTTCTAAATTTCCTAAAGTTCCCGGAAGGTTAGAACGGGTTCCCAACTCTAAGCAGCTGCCGATCTTTGTCGATTATGCCCACACCGATGATGCGCTGAGCAATGTGCTGCAAACGCTGAACGAGATCAAAACAGGGCGGTTGATCACGGTCTTTGGCTGCGGCGGAAGCCGGGATGCAGGCAAGCGTCCGAAAATGGGAGCTGTTGTTGAGTCCTTATCGGATGTGTCGATCGTGACCTCAGACAACCCGCGTCAAGAAGATCCCGATGCGATCATTCGTCAGATTTTGACAGGTTTCAAAAGCCCTGCCCATGCGATTGTCATTGCAGATCGGGAAGAGGCGATCAAGGCAGCTGTCGCAATGGCGAAGCCGACAGACCTGATCTTAATTGCCGGCAAAGGGCATGAGACCTATCAGATCTTTTCCCATCAGACGATCAATTTTGATGACCGATTAGTTGCCGAGAAAGCCTGCCGTTAACGGTCTCTTAGATTCCATTCATTCTTTTTAAGATAGCGATTTCTTCGTCCAATATTTTAATCAGTTCCAAACGCAATTGAAGATGATGGTCATTTAAGTCAAAAGAGAGATTGATTGGATAACCATTTTTTCGATATTCAATTAACATTTCTGTGTCTTTGATTTCTTTTTCAATCTTTATTCTTTTTTCATGAACAAGCGTAAAATGATCTTTAGGAGGATTAATAGTCTGAACTTGTTGTTGCGGGGCAACGTGTTGCTGCTGCGGCATCATCGGTGGATAGTGTTGTTGTGGTGCTGGTTGTATAGGTTGAGAAGGAGTGGAAGGTAAGGTCGAGAGGAGGTTCTGCTGAGCTGCTAAGTATGTGCTTGGGTGGCTCATCGCGATCCGCATTAGGACGCCTGCTCCTTTGATGGAGATCCGCTGATGAGGATCGGTTGCGGCCATTCTCATGACAATATCATCGATCGGTGTTTGCGGCGTTAAGCCTTCAAATAAGTTGCCATTGGGGAGTAAGTTAAGGCTGTAGTAGATGTGTTGATGCATTGTTTTGTGATAAGCCGGAGACCATAGCGCTCCTGCTTTTAAGCCGGCTTGATGCCCCTGTTCGATGACCTGTTCGTATTGTCTGAGCCTCTGTTGGAAATCGGGGCTGAGTTTGCACCATGAAGTTGAAGACTTTGTTGCAATTTCACAAATGACGTGCATCAAAGCCCAAACATTGTCTTGCAGGCCGACAGGGTGTCGGGGAGCTCCGAAAGCCATCGCCCGGCGTTCGGGAGAGTAAAAATGCAAGTTGCCTCTTAGCAAATTTTCCGTTGCAATGCCATACTCGTTGACCATTGAGGCCATCTCAAAGTCTGCAGCTTTCACCTCGCCATCTTTTCCGATTAATAAGTTATCCGGTTTTATGTCCAAATGCATGACTTGTTGTTCGGCTAATTGTTCTCCCGCCTTAATGCACCCAAGGATCAGGTCGGGAGCATTGTTTAGAGGTGCGGCGCCGCTTTGAGTTACTTTTGATAAGTCGCCATCTGCCAGTTCAAGGAAGCATTGTCCGTTTGCATATTCGATCACTTGAATCACGTTTGGGCAACCTTTAGTCGCTTCGTGGTATTTGAGTTCTTGTGGAGGAACATTGTGTGCGCGTCTGCTAGAATGAGGTTTTTGAACGGCTGCAACAGTTCCTTCGCTTCGTAGGCCAAGAGATACCTCATGATGGGAACCTTTTCCCAAATGGCCCAATGGCAAGTAATATCTCTTTTCAATATCTTCCCGTTTGATCGTTTGAAATTTGTTCCGATCTGCATTCTCCAAAGCGCTTTGAAGTTTGACGTCTCCATCGGTCTTTGCTTTTCTATATACGTCCATGACTTTTTCAGGGGTAAATCCTTTTTCTCGTGCTTTTTGATCGAGGACTCGGACATTTCCGTGGATTCCAGTTCGCTCGCTTAAAGTCTGTCTGCGGATGCCGTCCGGCATCGCTTGTTGGACATGGGATCCTGAACCACTTCTAACTCCAGATGTCATATTAATATCCTTGTTTATTATCTTTTATCCTTTATTTTAGTATTGTCTTGTTAGGATAGTATAAATTTTTTATTATTTTATTATTAATGTTAATAACGTATTGTTAATATGTTGATTTTTAATTATTTACGTCAAATTTAGAAGAGGTGAGATTTTAAGAAAAAGGGGTGGGATATGCGGGATCGGAATTGTTCATTAGCCCCATCGTAAACATCTTAAAAGGCTCAAAAAGATCTCATGAAGAGGTTGACTCTAATCCGATCCGCGCCTAAATTTATACACAACTCCAATAAGCTAAGAGAAGAGCCCATGCGCTACCAACGCGCAATCTTGACCGTTTTGTGTCTGTTCATCTTTGCGACGTGTTCA
>JAFEGF010000044.1 GCA_018240225.1 Verrucomicrobiota bacterium | reverse complement strand
ATTTTCCCATTGAATAAAACCTCCTTAAAGGATCAATATATTGACATGAAGAAAGTACCTGTCAAAGATTTTTATATTGGACCTGATGAGCCGTTGGCCATCATGTCAGGCCCCTGCGTCATCGAAAGCGAAGAGCATGCCCTGAAAGCTGCAGAACAGCTCTGCGAAATTTTCCGCGGCCTCAAAGGGGTCAACCTCATCTACAAGTCCAGCTACGATAAAGCAAACCGCTCCGCGAACGCATCGTTCCGAGGTCCAGGACTTGAAAAAGGCCTCGCGATCTTGGAAAAAGTTAAAAAAGAATTTAATATTCCCGTCCTGACCGATGTCCACACACCTGAAGAGGCTCTTGCTGCCGGGCAAGTCTGCGATATCATCCAAATTCCCGCCTTCCTGTGCAGGCAGACCGACCTGGTCCTAGCTGCAGGGAAAAGCGGCGCCGTCATCAATGCCAAAAAAGGGCAGTTCATGGCCCCTTGGGACATGGGCAATGTCGTCGAAAAAATCCTTTCGACGCAGAACGAGAAAATTATCCTGACCGATCGGGGAACCTCCTTTGGGTACAACAACCTCGTCAGCGACATGCGGGCTATCCCGATCATGCAGCGGTTCGGATTCCCGGTCTGTTTCGATGCCTCCCATTCGGTCCAACTGCCGGGCGGCAACGGCTCCTCGTCCGGAGGGCAAAGAGAATTTATCCCTACTCTTGCAAAATCTGCAATTGCTGCAGGCTGCAACTGCTTATTTATTGAATCCCACCCCGACCCTGCGTTTGCCAAAAGCGACAAAGACTCCGTCTACCCATTTTCTGAAATGCCCAAACTCATGCGCGAGCTAAACCTGATCTATCAAGCGTTACGGAGCTGAGATGGCATGTATAAAAAAATCACTCTGCTTAGCCTAACAAGCTTTTGTCTGCTGCTGCTTCTCTGGGCAGTCTGCTTTGGTAAAGTCCGAGAATCCGACTACGCCTCCTATCGGGAACAAAAACAATCGCAGCAAGACACTTCGGTAAAAAGCCTTGCCCAAACGACAAACCAGAACCGCAAAGGCGTTGTCAAAGAGATCTATTTTACCCAAGAAGACCAGTCCCGCCTCCACTACCGGATCGAAAGCGACTCTTCCATCTTGACCCTAAAGCCTGAAGGCTCTAAGTTCGACTTGATCGAAAAACTTGAAAAAATGCGCTGCTGGATGCAAGACAAGATCGAACTGACAGGCCCAGGAAGTTCCCCTATGCAGCAAATGCGCTATTTGGAAGCGGAAGAAGGGATCTATCGGTATACCGCGCAGCAATTCCTCGCGCAATCGGTAGCTCTTTCTCTTTATCGGATCCAAGGGCGCGATATGCCGAACAACTTAGGCCCCTACAAGCCCTTTTTGCGAGGCGTAGCTCAGGACGTCTCCTTTGCCGTCACAGGAAAGACACCCCAGTTCCAAGCGCAGCACTTCAAGGCATTGCTCAATCAGCAACCCGAGGATAAGCCATGAGAGGCAGTTGTAAAACTCATTTGCCCAGCAAAATCGCCCTTTTGAGGCCATTTTTATCCATTCTCCTTGGCCGGCCCACTTGGGGCCGACCTCGTCAAATGGAGCGTGACAGCTTTGCTGCCACTTGTAACTGGCCTAAAAATCATCGATTTTTTCGGGCAAAGCAGTTTTGCAACTGCCTCATGAGAACCATCATTTTTTCCGCTCTACTTGCCTCCTTCTCCCTTTGCGCTGCAGAACAGGTCCCTGAATCGGGCTCCCTCTCTTCGACAAATGCCGCCTACGATGGGCAGTCGCTGATGCTCACAGGGCATGTCGTCCTCGACCACGGCCTCGGGAAAATGATGGCTGAAGAAGCCAATTTGCAAAAGCAGGAAACTGCCGGAAAAGATTTTCCATTCGCCCAGATCCTCCTTCGCAAAGACGTCCTGTTAGCGCTGAAGAACAGCGCAGAGATCCGCTGCTCCCAAGCTGAACTGGACTTCACCACGTTAAAAGGCCTCCTGCATGCGGCCCAAGGGGAAAAAGTGGCCTATACAGATGCCCTTAAGACCAAAAAAAACAGCCCCTCTTCTCCTCTGCAGTTGCTCAGCCGCGAGATCGAACTCAACTTTTCCAAATGGGATCCTGATGGAAAAAAAGCAGAATATGAAGTCGAGACCATATTAGCGACGACCGATGTCGAGATCCATTATGCCAACAACTTCCACCTTTCCGCAGACAAAGCCCTTTACCGGAAACAAATTTCAGGATCTCAAAAGAACGCCTCCAAAGATTTCCAGGGCGTCATCACCGCCTATCCCAAAGATGCTTTGACGCAATGCCGCCTCACCCATGAAGGGGATATCATCGATGCCGATTCGGCAGACCTCGATCTGCTCAATGAAAAGATGTCGCTGTTGCATCCCAAAGGGATTTTAGCTTCCGCCATCATCCCCCATGTGCAGCAAGGCCAGCTCACTTTCCAATGCGATCACTTAACTTGGGACAACCCGAAGAACAAGCTCACTCTAAAAGGCAATGTCCGGATCCAAGACGATGCCTTGGAAACGATCGAAACAGAAGACTATCTTGAGATCGACCAGCCGCTCGTTAAAGGAAAGCGGGTGCTCAAAGGAATCCGCGCACATGGCCCGACTACGCTTACCTACAACGATCCTCAGCATGGCGGCTATCACAAGGTCCTTTGCCATGGCAACGCGCAGATCGACCGGGAAAAGCTCCAAGCCAACCTCGACAGTCCAAAGACCGATGGGAAAGTCCTCCCCCACCAACAGCTCTATTATGAAGAAGCGGAACTCTGCATCCGGGCAGACCAGGCTGCATTTGAATACTCGGTCGCCGACAACACCCTGCAACCAGTCTCCCTTGCCCTCAAAGGCGCTGTCCGGTTAAGTTCCCTCGGCACGCAAAAACCGCCCCGCTGCGGCGTGGCCGACCGTCTGAACTATTCGCTGACTACCCGCACGCTCATCTTATCGGCAAACCCTGGTAAAAAGGTCCTCTTCTGGGATGAATCGCAAGGTGCACGCGTGAGCGCCAACGAAGTGCATATCACTGAAGATCCCCTTACAAAACAACAACTCATCAGAGGCATCGGCAATGTGCAATTTGCATTCACTGCAGAAGAAAACGCCCTGTTGCAACAACTCTTTCCCCAATTAAAGATCAACCATGAATAAGCCCTCCTCTTCTCCCATCCAGGTCAGCCTCGATCAGCTCAATGTCGGAGCTCAGCCTGCTAAACAGATCAAAAGGCCCGCTCCGCAACCGGCAGCGCCTCAGAGAAAAATCCTCTCCCACGGCCCGATGCTGCGCGCTGAGAACCTCGTAAAAGTCTATGGCGGAAGGACCGTCGTTAATGGCCTTAGCCTGCATGTCGGAAAAGGGGAAGTCGTCGGGCTGCTCGGACCTAATGGCGCCGGCAAAACAACAGCCTTCTACATGACGATCGGCCTGATCAAGCCCGATGCGGGAAAAGTCTTTTTCAATGGCAAAGAGGTCTCATTCCTCCCCATCCACGAACGGGCTAAAATGGGAATGGGATACCTTGCCCAAGAGCCTTCCGTATTCCGCCACCTGACCGTTGAAGAAAACATCCTCTGCATCCTCGAAACACTCGATATGACAAAAGCGGAAATGAAGCATCGCCTCGGCGAACTGCTTAGCGAACTGCACCTTGAAAGGCTTGCAAAGAAGAAAGCCAGCGCCCTTTCCGGCGGAGAAAGACGGCGCCTCGAGATCACACGCGCCCTCATCACCCAGCCGACCCTGTTGCTGCTCGACGAGCCGTTTGCGAACATCGATCCGCTTGCTGTCAATGATGTGAAGAACATGATCCGCCATCTCAAAGACAAAGAGATCAGCATCTTGATCACCGACCACAATGCCCGCGAGATCTTCTCCATTGTCGATCGAAGCTACTTGATCCGCGATGGCAAAGTCCTCATGTCGGGAACTGTGAACGAACTCCTAGAAAACAAAGAGGCTAGATCGAGCTACTTCGGAGATGATTTTCGATTGTAAAGCAGGCTTTTCATTTCTTGAAAAGATCAGAATGAGTTCCTGTTCTTTCAAAGACAATTTCTTTGGCTGTGATTCGATAAATCAGAAGCCAATCAGGTTCAATATGGCACTCTCGATGATCCTTATAATTACCTGTTAACTTGTGATCTCTATGCTTAGCTTCAAGAGGTAATTCATTGACTAAAGCAGTCATGATAGACTTAAGTAAAAGAGATTTTCTTCCCTCGCTTTTCAGCAAGCTTTACATCCCTTTTGAACTGACTGCTTCTTAAAGGAATAAGCATTAGATTCCTAGATCATCAAACAATTCATTAAGGTTAGCGAATTTCTTCAAATTTTTTCCAGATTTAGACTGCTTTAACGCCTTTTCTGTGACCTTATTAAGCTTCTTCTGCATGAAGTCGTCTACGCTCATTAAAACAAGTTGTTTCATCGAAACATCCATCATAGATGCAGCCATCTTCAAGCGTTTATGTTCTGCAGTTGGAAGGTCTATTGTTAAACGACATAGTCTCTGGCTCATTGGGACTCCTTACTTAACAACCATTATACTCAAAAATACAGAAATACGGAAATCTGTAAAGAATTATTGAAGCATCAGAATATACAAAAATGAACTCAAAAGCTGATTTTTGGATTTGCCAAATTCCTAACTTTTGAGTTCATTTTTGTATAGATCGAGCTACTTCGGAGATGATTTCAGGCTCTGATGAGCTTTTTGCTTATTCAGATAGCTGAGCAGGTCTTGCGGATAGTCCGTGATCAGCCCATCCACTCCCATCTCGATGCACTTTCCCCACTCTTCTTCAGAATTGACAGTCCATGGGACTACGCGGAATCCCGCGTTTTGCATCGCATTGACAGTCTTTTGATCTGTGAGAAGGGCATGTTCCGGAGAGATGACCGTTGCATTGAAAGAGCTTGCCAGATAGATCAACAGGTTCATCGGATTATCGGGTGAGAGACGCTTGACCAATGCCATGCTGTCTGCATTAAAGATAAACCCGAGCTCAGCTTCTGGATCCAACGAATGCAGTTCTGACAAGATCTCCGGATCAAAGGAAGAATAATAGACCCTTTGGGAAAAACCAGCGCTATGGACCTTGGCTACAATCTTTGCTGCCAGTTCACGCGCATTGATCGTTAATTCTGGATATCGGGGATCCCTCTTGACCTCAAGGTTAAGCCTTACCGTTTTTGCATGCGGAGAAGAAGATCTGCTGATCATTTCAAAAAGTTCATCTAAAGTAGGGATCGAGGTGCCGGGGATCCGCTGCTGCTTTGGGAAATCGATGTTGATCTTGTTGCCGCAATCGATCTTTTTCAATTCAACGAGCCTTAAATCCCGAATCAGCATTTGCGGCATCTTTGAAGTTTGATCACCTTCGTCTAGCCAATCATCGACAAAATAGTCATGGTGGATGATGACCTCTCCATCTTTAGTGACATGAAGGTCGAGCTCAAGAGTATGCGTTCCCGCTTCTATTGCAGCGGCAAATGCAGGGAGTGTATTTTCAGGAAATAAGCCTCTTGCTCCGCGATGTCCTTGGACTTCGATCGAATAAGAGCTGCCGTGCACTCCGATCAGAATTGACAGGGCAAAAAGGCCTTTAGAAAAAAAATTCATCGAAAGCTCCTCTTTTTATTTCCATCAAATAATAATTATTTATTATATGAAAAATAAGAATGAAAATCAATCAAAAAACAAGAAATCGAAAAAATCTATTTATAAAAATCAAGCAAACATAATTATAATATGTTATCTGATAGCTCAGTTAGACCAGTCTGTGCGGAAAGGACTTCACCGAGTCAAGTTGGCAGCCTTTCTAGCTGATTGCATAAAGCAAAATTGAAATTCAGGTTTGTTCTATTCAAAAAATTGCAGATTGACCGATCGGTCAGCATCTGTTATCCTATTGCCCATGGATACCAAAGACATTCTTCTTCATGCAGCCCTTAAAGTTTTTGCAACCAATGGATACCATGGCAGCAGTGTCTCGGATATCGCTAGGCAAGCTAAGGTTTCAAAAGCTCTTTTTTACCACTATTTTGAAAGTAAAAAAGACCTATTGGTCATTTTTGCAAAGCGAAGATTAGAAGAGTGGACTCCCCTCATAGAAAAGCTGGAAACCATCAAGAACCCCAAAGAACGCATCTCTTTTTTAATCGATTTTGTTCTTAACGAACTTGAAACAAAAGCAGACTGGCTGCGCTTTCTTTATATGCTCTACCTCTCAACAGAAGGTATTGAAGCAATCCAAGAAGCCATGGGCAAATATAAGGAACAATTTAATCGTTTGTTTACTGCAGAAAGACAGCTCTACAAAGATCTGGGGTACGCCGATCCTGATGATGAAGCCACCTATCTCCGTTCCGTTCTTCAAGGCATAAGCTTAGAGTACCTATTGAGCGGAAAAAATTATCCCCTACATAACATGAAAGAAAAAATCATTAAGAGGTACCTCTCATGAGAGCAAAATTGTATCGCGAGCATAAATATGTAAGCTTTGCATTAAGCGAACTCGAAAGACTGATCGCTAAAACAGACTTTATAAATGATGCAGCTATTGAACACGTTAAAGGTGAATGGCAAGTCGTCAAGGAAATGCTAAAAGGACATGCGCATCATGAAGAACAGAACATCCATGCCCTACTAGAGAAAAAAGGTTCCACTGTTCATCATGAAGCCCATGATGATCACGAACATCAAGAAGAGGTCCTGGAAAATTTGCAATTTCGCCTTAATTCTGTTAAGACAAGCACTGATCGTATAGAAGCTGGCTACCAATTTTATCTCGCCTATCGGAAATTCGTCGGAGATAATTTGCTGCATCTCCATGAAGAAGAGACCAAGCTCCTTCCGGAATTGCAAAAACTTTGTACAGATGACGAGTTGCGTGCAATTGAATATCCTACCTACAATTTAATGACACTAGAAGAGATGTTAGAAATGGTGCAGGTTCTTTTCCCTCAAATGAATTTTTCTGATAAGTGCGCCTTTCTGATAGACATTAAGTTAGCACAGCCGAAAAAATTCCAACAACTCTTGGATAAAGCAACTCAATTTCTAAGCGCTGAAGAAATAGAAAGGTTTCAAAAGGCTCTTTTGGAAATGACGTGTGTGGAAAAATAAATGATCCAGGCTGCGCATATCAAATGGTTTCATAAGACACATCGATAAACGGAAAAAGCAGGTTCATCATCCCCTCAAAAAATTTGACCTTTGCGCAGAGTAACTTTAAGCGTTTTTAGAGGATTGAAAAAATAACTGCAAAAAATCGTAATAGCGCTGATAGACGCCGGCATGGACTGTTTTCCAGGTTCCCTGCTTAACGGTAAAGCCTAGGACAGCTATCGCTTTGCTCAACTGCAATAATGGCATCATCTCAGAATAATTAGGCACTGGCCGGATGCTTGCATATCCTTTTAAAAAAGACTTCTTCCGTTCAGAATCGCTCGTCCATTGCCCTTGTTCCAAAGGGCAAAAATCCTCTTCAGCAAAACTGGCTCTAGCGCCTGCCCAGTCAATGACACCTTGAAGTTTCCCCTCGCACACCATTACATTAGCCGGGCGAAAATCTCTGTGGACAAGACATGGGCCGTCAACGGATTGCAATAGGTTCAGATGGTCTTGTAAATAGAATCGGGACTGCTTGATGAGATCTTTAGAAATTTCAGATCGGCACTCCTCCAATCCTTCTTCAAACTTGGCAGCAAAGTATCCAAACGGATCTGCTCTCAGCTGATCAGGTTGCAATGGATCGCCATAACCAGCTAGACGGTTTGCATGGATGCGCGCCATTAGGGCGCCTATTTCAACAGCTAGATCCCCTGTTACATCGTCCTTTTGAGCGGGCCTTCCAGGCAGGCACTCCATCAAGATCGCACCCAGAACACCTGGCTCCGGGTTGACAAGCCCAACGATCTTTGGAACGGGCAGCGATCCTGCCAACATCTTTAGAAATTGCACTTCCCGAAAATAGTCAGCATTGCACGGAGAAATTTTTAAAATATACTGAGTTCCATCCGGCTGCATTACTTTGTAGACAATCGCAACCATGGCCTCATCGTGATCGATACGCGCAAAGTGGGCAGAATGAAGATTGAGCCGCTTTTGGTATAAAAGAATCAAATTATCCATTTACCCTGGCTCAATTTAACCCTTATGAAATTTTATAAATAATTCTTAAGTGACGACTTTTTTGAAGACGTTTGTCGCCCAATACATGGTAAACAGCGCAAAGGATAAAAGCGCCAAAACGGCGTACAAGACATCGATCGATCCGATATTGCCCATCGCCAAAGCTCTCGCCGCTTCAACGACATAGTAGACGGGATTAAAATGGGCGACGATATTGAGCCAACTCGGAGCAAGCGACATCGGCAGCAAGGTTCCCGATAAGAGAAGAACGGGAAGATTGATCCCGTGGACAAGAGGGGCGTACCTATCTTCGCTCTTAAGAACTACTCCCATCGCGTTTCCAAAAGAAGAGGTGGTGATGGTCAGAAGCGCAAGAAGGGGAAATAAAACAACCATTCCCAGCCAATCGGCCCGAAACCCAAATGGAATGGAAATGGCAATAAAAAGAAGGCATTGGAACATCACTGAGCATGTATCGAATAAGACAAATCCTGAAAGGATAGAAAATCGTTTGGCGGGCGTAACGCGAAAACGTTCTAATACGCCTGAGCGGACCTCATCGATGGTGCCAAATCCGGTGAACAGCCCTGTTGTAAATGCGATGATCGGCAGCATTCCCGGTATAAAGAGCGAGAGGACATTGTCCGTTCCTAAGCTTCCATTGGAAGCAAGCGTTCCTAAAAGCGGAGTAAAAAATGCTAGATAAATGATGGGACTTGCAACGCCCATGAATAAAAAGATCGGATTGCGCAGGGCAGCCTGGATGCATCGGAAAGTCAATAACCCAATTTCTTTGAAGGTACTCATTGCGGCGCCTCTTCTCGTAAAGATCTTCCCGTTTTTTTCAAAAAGACGTCGTTTAAGCTAGGAATTGACATCTGAATGGTTTCAAACTGGATGTTTGCCTGATCGAGCGCCCGGAGAATTTGGGGCAATGCGGAAGCTCCTTTGTCGACATAGAGACGAATTTCCTGCTCCTCGGAACGGATCTCTCTTAAAAACGAGTTTTTATCTCCAAAGAGGGAGATCGCATGTTCGTGGAAAGTTTTAGGAACGCCGATGGTGATGATATCGCCGGAAATCTGTTTTTTGAGCATCGAAGGAGAACCAAATGCAACAATTTTTCCATGGTCCATGATCGCAAGCGAATCGGCGAGGGCATCCACCTCATCAAGATAATGGGACGTTAAAAAGATGGTAATGCCGCTTCGTTTTAGCTCGAAAATTTTTGACCATAGATTGTCCCGGCTCTGCGGGTCCAAGCCATTGGTTGGCTCATCGAGGAATAAGACCCTGGGCTGATGCATCATGGCCAGCGCGATGTCCAGCCTCCTCCTTTGCCCTCCAGAGTAAGTGGACACGATCCGATCGATGCAGTCTTTAAGGGTAAAATTATTGACAAGGACTTCAGCTTGGGATAGGGCCTGCTGTTTATTGAGGCCGTAGAGACGGCCTTGCAAAATAAGGTTTTCCCAACCCGTTGAATGTAAATCCGCCCCGCCTTTTTGGCTGACATACCCGATGCACTTGCGGACTTGCTGCGGATCCCGCTTCACATCGATTCCTTCCACATACGCATCCCCCTTTTCAAAGGGCAGCAGAGTGGTCAAGATCCGTAGAGTCGTGGTCTTCCCAGCCCCGTTTGGACCTAAGAAACCGAAAACCTCTCCCCTTGGCACCTCCAAGTCGACGCCGCATAAAGCATGGACATCGCCTTTCTGTCCGGAAAAGGTCTTATGGATATTGGATAAAACAACTGCAGATTCTGGTTTCATAATGGTTGATATGATACTGCTCGGCTCCATTTTTGGTTAACTTAATTCTCAACTTAAGAGCTCACCGTAAAACTCTCTGTTGAAAAAAAAGAATCCAAAGAGTAAAAAATTCCCGCTTAAAATTTTAACACGAGGAGAAAAAACATGGCGTTTCTACTGACTGCTGTAAAAGACTCGGTGACTTCTTATCTCTGGGGAAGTTCTCCTGCAGTCCCAATTCAGCCAAAAACTGTGGACGAGGTCTTCAAAGAAAACATTTTAAACATCTCTTCAATGACCTATGACGATCCTTCTTATGAAAAGAGCTGCATCGACAGCTGCATTCAAGTAGTTGCCGAAGACTTTAAAGGGCTTGAATTTCCTTTATCAGAAACTAATTGCGCCCTGATCGAAAAACATTCGATCCATTTTAATCAGTGTGTGGATGGAACATCTTACATGGATCCATCAGATGCCGAAAAAATAAAATCCCAATTTAAATTGGCGTATTCCCTATTTGTAGAAAAACAATGGACCGCAGCGGCAGCAAAATCCTTCTATCCCATCCTTGCAATGAGCAATCAGGAAGAACGCATATCCGCAGCCCAAAGCTGGACGCAGGACTATTTTTCAGGGATCGGTTTCTTCAATGCCTTTGAGAACTTTGCGCCTGTCATCGTTGCAGACTTTGTTGCAAGAATCGTCGACAGGACAACACCTGCTTTGCATGCACATTGCCATGAAATGATACAGCAGAACATGGAGAAAATAGGAAAACGCGCAGGGGCCGATCTTATTTCCTTTAACACAACAATGGAAGCGATCGACGCTAAAGCAAAAACAGATCCTAATTCGTTGTCTGCCGAAGAAAAGGAATATGTTGACTTCGCTGAAAACGTAGCCAGTTGCATCACCATGCACTGGCCTGCAGTCTCCAAGCAAACAGAATTGCTCAAAAAATGCGTCTGGCACGGATTCACATTGCGCCAACACAACTGGTCCATTGTTGGAACTGAAATGGCTCAAAAGCTATTTGCAAGCGCATTTGCAGAAAAGCTTTGAACGGAGAGCATCCTCAAATTAAAGCAAGCGACGGCGGTTTTATGTTTTCGGTTACTTGGTCGAAGGCATCCAATATCATGCTCTGGGGCATGGTAAAGAGGCAATCGCTCATCTTGCTGCCTCCGCAGCCATCCTGGTAGCAGGGGCGGCAGGAGAACTGCTGGGCAACGACTTTAGCGCGGGGGTTCATCCAGGGTCCCCAATTCTGGTCCGATGTGGGGCCGAAGAGGGCTACGACGGGGGTTTTGGTTGCCGATGCAATATGCAGAGGAACCGAGTCAACGGTGATCAAGGCTTTTGAAAAGACGATCAGCGCAGACAGTTCTTTAAGTCCCGTTTTTCCTGCATAATTGATAAGAGGGACCTCAGGAATTTTTCCGACAATATCTGCAATCATTTGAAGCTCGTCCGGATCAGGGCTTGCAGTGAGGATAATTCGCTCCCCCCTTTGATGCAGCGCGGCGATCAAACGGGCGACCTGCGGAGTGGAGAGGCATTTGAAACGCCATCTTGAAACAGGATGGACAACAACGTACTGCCCGATCGAAAGATCCTCTTGAGAGAGCATCTCTTTGACTTTCTGCGAAACGTTGGCCGGAATATGAAAGCTGACATCCTTCTCTTCGCCAGTTGGAAAGATCCCGATCTTGCGGAGCACATCCAGTTGCTTTTCAACCGTGTGACGCGGATGCGGACAATTTTTTACAATATGGGTATAGATGCTCTTCTTCCCGAACAATCCTTTTTTTCCAGGATCGAATCCGACCCGGTAGCGGCTTTTCGACACCCATGCCGCAATGGCGCCCCGGTCCCCTTCCGTTAAGTTGATCACGAGATCGTACTTGCCCTTGCGAATGTCTTTTAGCAAAAGCAGTTCTTTAATGATCTTACGCAGCGGAGATAGTTTTTTCCAACTCCGGTCGTAGAGAAGAAATTGGGAAATGCCCGGGTGCCCTTCCAACATCGGCAGCGTATCTTTGTAAACGAAGGCATCGATCTCAGCTTGGGGCATCGCCCGCTTTAAGTTGGAAAAAACAGGGGAGGTCAATAGGACATCGCCATGGTGGCGCATCTTAACGACGAGAACGCGTTTGACAAGAGAAAGGTCGGGATAGTTTCCGTAAGCCATTGAATACCAAGATTTTACACTGAAAGCCAGACGCTCTAGAAGAGGCTTCTGCAGAACATCAACGATTTTACCGTCGAGTTTAATCTAAGCGCCTACTATAATCAAATCCTTTTCCGAATAACATTATTATCGGTTCATGAACTAACATTTGGAGAATTTTTCATGGCTACTGAGCAAACGCTTTCCATTTTAAAACCTGATGCCGTTGCAGCGAATAACATTGGCGCAATCATCTCCCGCTTCGAAAAAGGGGGCCTGAAAGTCATCGCAGCAAAGATGGTCCATCTTTCCACTGAACAAGCAAAAGCGTTTTACGCTGTGCACGCCCACAGACCATTCTTTCAAGAGCTCGTCTCTTTCATGATCGAAGGGCCTGTC
Source organism: Verrucomicrobiota bacterium (assembly GCA_018240225.1). Classification (GTDB taxonomy): domain Bacteria; phylum Chlamydiota; class Chlamydiia; order Chlamydiales; family Rhabdochlamydiaceae; genus Acherontichlamydia; species Acherontichlamydia pituitae. The sequence continues at coordinate 2,142 of JAFEGF010000044.1, read as the reverse complement.
ATGGTCATGGTGCTTCATGGCGACGATGCAATCGCGAAAAACCGATCGCTGATGGGAGCTACCAACCCAAAAGAAGCGGAAGCTGGCACGATCCGCGCTGATTTCGCTAAGTCGATCGATAAGAACGCAGTTCACGGATCAGACAGCGCAGAGAACGCTAAAAAAGAGATTGCGTTCTTCTTCAAGCCGCAAGAAATTTTTCCTCGCTAAGAGTCTATTAGCAATGTGACGGGGCCATCGTTGATGAGCGCGACTTCCATCTGCGCTCCAAAGATTCCCGTCGCAACATGCGCTATCGACTTCTTCAACTCTTGCACAAATTCCAGATAGATCGGCTCTGCAAGCGCTGCAGGAGCTGCCTGAGTAAAGTCAGGCCTCCTGCCCTCGCAGCAATTTCCATACAAGGTGAATTGGGAAACAACGAGAACCTCCGCTTTCCGGTCAAGCAGCGAGGCGTCCATCTTTCCCTCTTCATTATGGAACATCCTTAGATTGATCAGCTTATTAGCAAGCCAAGGGATCTTGGAAAAGTCGTCATTTTTATGCACGCCGAAAAGGACCAATGCGCCCTTTCCAATCGCGCCGACGACCTTTCCATCGACAGTTACGCTTGCTTCATTTACTCGTTGGACAACAATGCGCATGGAGCTTCCGCGATCCGGTGTTCAAGGTTATGGATCTCTTCCACAATTTGATGGGAGAGATGCTCGCCAAATTGCATGAAATACTGCTTTAAGTCGGCAGCCTCTTTTTTCCATGCTGACAGATCGATATGAAACAATTCCCTCACATCGTCCATAGCGATCTGAAGACCGCTCAAGTCGAAGTCTTTCTTTTTCGGGACTAAACCGATTACGGTCGGCTTCGCAGCGATATTGTTGTCGACTCGTTCAAACATCCATTTAAGGACGCGGGAATTTTCTCCAAAGCCTGGCCAAATGAACTGCCCATCTTTTTTACGGAACCAGTTCACATAAAAAAAGCGGGGCAGTTTGGAAGGATCTTTTCCTTGGGACACCTTGCACCAATGGGCAAAGTAGTCGCCCATGTTGTAGCCGCAAAAAGGGAGCATGGCAAAAGGATCATGCCGCAATTTCCCAACTACCCCTGCTGCCGCTGCTGTCATTTCTGAAGAGACGGAAGCTCCTAGGAAAACACCATGCTGCCAGTCAAAGGATTCGTACACTAGCGGAACGACCGTAGAACGGCGCCCGCCGAAAATAATGCCGGAAATCGGCACGCCGCTCGGATCTTGCCAGCGAGGATCGATCACAGGGCATTGGGATGCGGCGACAGTAAACCGGGCATTGGGATGCGCGGCCGGCTGTCCAGATTGAGGGTTCCAAGGATTTCCCTTCCAATCGGTCATCCCTTCCGGAGGGACAGACGTCATCCCTTCCCACCACACATCTCCATCGGCAGTCAGAGCCGTATTGGTAAAAATAGCGTTCCGTTCGATTGTCTTCATGGCAGACGGATTCGATTTGACAGAGGTTCCCGGCGCAACACCGAAAAAGCCAGCTTCCGGATTGATCGCATACAATCTTCCATCTTCGCCAAAATGCATCCAAGCGATGTCGTCGCCAATGCACTCAAATTTCCATCCTGGCAAAGAGGACTGCAGCATCGCAAGGTTTGTCTTTCCGCATGCGCTCGGAAATGCTGCGGCAAAATACTTCTTTTCCCCTTCCGGATTGGTCACTCCCATGATAAGCATATGCTCGGCAAGCCAGCCTTGATCCCTCCCCATTACAGAGGCGATGCGCAAGGCAAAGCTCTTCTTTCCAAGAAGCGCGTTTCCGCCGTAGCCGCTTCCGAACGACCAAATACTTTTTTCTTCGGGGAAGTGGACGATGTACTTTTGATCAGCACGGCATGGCCATGGCTCGTCTTTTTGACCAGGCTTTAAAGGAACGCCCACCGAATGCATGCAAGGGACGAAAAAGTCATCTTTCAAGGCCTTGATCACATCCGATCCGATCCGCGTCATAATCCGCATGTTGCAGACAACATAAGGAGAATCGGTGATCTCGACGCCAATCTGCCTCATCGGAGAATCCAAAGGGCCCATGCAATAGGGGATCACATACATCGTCCTTCCTTCCATGCACCCATCGAACAATTTGAGCAAAATGGAGCGCA
>JAFEGF010000043.1 GCA_018240225.1 Verrucomicrobiota bacterium | reverse complement strand
TGATATAACCCCCAACAAACGGACTCAAAATTTCCTGAAAAAGTCCAAAAAATCGTCAGAAACTAAATTCGTTAGCAGCCTCTTTAAGGGCGCACCTTCTCAGCAAGCCCCCTAAGAGAATCGACCTTGTCCGTAAAAACCGCAGAGAAAAAAAGCGCTCAATCGGAGATGCGAAGCAACAACCTATCGCGCTCCTCATTATTTCCCCTCTTTCTCACTCACTTTCCAGACTTTTCCGTTTTTTTAAACATTTTGGACAAGAATGCTTAATAATCTAAAAACCAGACATTTACAAAAAATGCATAAATATCTTCCAGTAGATGTAAACATTAAATTTTAAACTATTTACAAAAAATTAATTTTTCAGTAAAATAAAGGATTCAAATGAAATTTAAACTAAATGAAAACTACAACACAAACAACAAACAAAACAAATCAACATAAACCATTAACAACAAAGCCGTTAAGCCGTTAACGGCAAACTTAAACCGATCCTTGCCATAAAGGATTGAAATTTGACAAGGGCTCTCCTCCTTCCTTGTCAATGCAGGTTTACCCGGTTCGAGAAGGAACCGGGTTTTTTTATTTCTAAGACGGCTCCTTGCCATAGATCCAAAAACTGTTGCAGATCTACCCCTTCAAATTTATTTTTGCGCCAGCAGAGTGTTTACAAAAAATAGTGGGTGTATTAGCATTCATGTCTTTATGAATTTTTATTAGGCTCATCTTTAGGAGAAACAATGGCTCGATATACTGGCCCAAAAAACCGCATTGCTCGACGTTTTGGAGCGAACATTTTCGGACGCGCACGCAACCCTCTACTTCACAAACCAAACCCACCGGGCATGCATGGCGCTAAACGAAAGAAAAAATCTGACTATGGAGTTCAGCTGGAAGAACAACAAAAACTTAAAGCTGTCTATGGGCTCATCCCCCATTCCCAACTCGTCCGCTACTATAAAGAAGCTGTGCGAGCAAAAGGAAACACACCTGCCCTCTTTATCGAGCGCCTGGAGTGCCGTTTAGACAACATGGTCTACCGCATGAAGCTGGCTCCAACAATTTTTGCTGCTCAGCAACTCGTTTCACACGGACATATCCTTGTTAATGGAAAAAAAGTGGATCGCCGCTCTTTCTTCGTGCGTCCAGGCATGACAGTTTCCATCAAGCCTAAGTCGCAACAAGTGCCTATCGTGAAGCAGAGCCTTGACAACGCGGCCATCGCAACACCTGAGTACGTCGCTTTAGATGCTGGTAAATTTTCAGCGCAATTGCTCGTTTCTCCGGCTTTAGATCAAATCCCACATCCTCTTCCTTTAAACGTGCCTTTGATCTGCGAGTTCCTCGCCCACACAAACTAATCATTTGCAAGCTTAAGCCACCTATTAAGAGCAGCTCTAATTACGGGCTGCTTTTTCTTTTTCCAACATTCCGCTTTGCTTTTCTTGACTTTAACTGCTCTTGCAGTTGGCAAACTAGCTAAAAATCATCGACTCTTCTAGTCATCCGATTTATACAAGTTCCTCCATAGACAAACAATTTGAAAAACAGAGATTTTGACATGGCCAATTATACTATAGCGCGCCCATGGGCCTGACCACGAATAGGAGGAAGACCTTAAAGCAATTTTAAGGTCGTTAAAAAACCAAAACTATTGGTCGGTAAGCAAAAGAGCCAAAACGGCTAGGAAGATGCTTATTGCTTGATGAACTCACATAGCTGCTGAAGCTGCCTTAACCGCAAACCGGTTTTGCGTGGTCAAATTCAGAACACCCTCCTTGGCAAAATTTTAACTTTTTATCCTCGGCTCAGTACAGCGCCAAAGACATCTTCATCCGCAAACTTCAACTTAAATTTATAAATGTTATGAATGTAAACTTTCACTTAAACTAATTTATAATTTACTTATATTAGTAAAATTTAAAATAAAATAAAGAATTTAATTAAAATTGAAATTAAATGTAAGTCGATGATACAAATCATCATTCAATTTACAATTTATATTTATTTTAATGACTAATCAACTCCACACATCATCCCATCATTACTCTTTGCGCCAATCTACCATTGCTGTATCTGCCGTTTCATTACGTGAAAATCCGGAAGTAAAAAAGAGTCGACGCACTATTCTTCCCCTGGAAGAAACTCCTTCATTGATTGTTGAATCCCAAGACATGCGTTTAATAGATCTTGAAAAAAGCGCCCTTAAAAGCCATCTGCGCATCCAAAATTATTGGATCGACATGTTGATCGAAAGAGTTGCCTCCACTCAATTTTCTCGAGGAAAAACCCACCTCCAAGGCAGCCAAGCTCCGTTTGGATGGCAAGCAGCTCATTTTAGCCTTGCGCCTGCAACACAGGATCATCTAACAAAAGATGTGATCATATCCGTAGTTGAGAAAGGAATAACCCCTGTTCGTTCCAAGCCATTTTTACAAGCAAGGATCAGTATGACCTCTCCGGAAGGCAAACTTCTGAATGACAAACATACAGATCCTATTTTTGTCAGAAATTTTGTTATGAACAGACTTCCAAAAGAAGCTGAAGCATCATCTTTATATGGCACGCGGTTTTCGCTTTTTCGAAATGCTACTTTTGAAAATCCAGATGAATCCAATCAGTTTGACTCGCTGCTTGAAAAGAGCGTCAAACCCATACTTAAACGTTTACAAATGCAACACTTTGACGGCGATATTGATGAAGATGCCGCAACATTGGAGCTCGTCGAATGGCTTTTGAATTACTATAAATCCAGCATTAAAAATAACCAACAGCGATTGGAACAGCTCAGTGAATTCTTTGCTATTCAAAACCGCTTGACTCAATTCGAAGACCAATATTCCGATACCATCGAACTACCCGAAGAACAATTTCAGGAGTATATTTCAGATGCTCTTCAATTGCTTAAATGCAAGGCCTTTCTTCTTAGCAGGCTAAAAGGTTCATCACGATGCCATGCGATCAAATGGGCGCGTAAAGATTATTACTATTTGATAACCCTGGTACGAAGCGCATCTAAAGGAAGTTCATATGCAAGCCTTGAAACTTTGTTTTATAAAAATGTCCGCCATTTCGCTAATCGCTCCCGTTCTTCTGAAGATGAGCTGCGTCAAAAATATGAATTCTTCATTCAAGAAGCCAAGGCACAGATTGACGGAATTCAAGTTTTTACAGACCCTTGTACAATCCCGGGATTAAAAACAGCCATTTTTGGCATTTGCGTAGATGGCAAACGTTTACCTCCGACAGAAAGCGAGCTCCGTGAACAAGTCTATTCTATTTTTAAATTAGCAACTCCCTTTAAAAATAAAATACCATCTCAACTTTTCAATAATGACAATGACACAAGAATAACGAGTGCAGCGAAGCGGCTTCGCTTTGATGAAAATCAAGACCCTTTGATTGACTCCCCCGTTTATTATGACACAAGAATGACTAGCGCAGCGAAGCGGCTTTGTTTTGATGAGGCTGATTTGTATCCGAGCCTCTAAATCGATTCTGTTGTATAATTTTTCCCGCTTCTTTTTAATCCAAGCAGTTCCAACACATCGTGGGCGTTGAAAAACCAGGCATAAGAAAAGAAGACGATTCCGAACGTACCGGTCATGGCAAGGAATTGCAGAATCTGCTCAGAAAAGTTCCGAGCGAACATCACATTGGCATTGCCAAGCAGCATTGGAACTGTAGGATCCAATACCAAATAGTGTCCAACAAGAAGGGTTGTTCCAGCTGCGATTGCAGTGCATGATCCTGTCTTAATAAACGATATGGCCACATTCCGATCCCACACTGATCCCATCTTTTTGCTCATGTGATAAGACAGGTAGAAATAATTCATCCATGCACATACGCTGGTTGCCACGGCGATGCTGAACGCCCCCCACTCAAGCACGAACACCAAGAACGCTGTTGTTAAAACATTAAGGATCACAGAATACACAGCTCCGAGCGTGGGCGTCCGAAAATCTTTTTTTGCATAGAAGGCAGGCGCCATTAACAGCACGATCACAGCAGGAACAAGACCGAGTCCGTATCCCCAAAGGCAAATCACGGTGTTGTATGTGGTATTCGAATCAAAATCGCCGCGCCCGTAGACAAGATTGACGCCGCAGGCCCCCAATACAAAAATCCCCATCGTGCAAGGGAAAATCAGACTGAAGCTGCGCCGGTAGGCAAAGCGGATAAGCTTCTGGAAATGGTCTAATAAATTATCCTTGACCGCACGCGAAAGCGGAGGTAGAAGGGCGGAGGACAAAGCGATCCCGAACAAGGCAAGAGGCAATTGCTCGATGCGGATGGCGTACCAGAGGTAAGCCGGCCCCTCTAATGAGGCATAACGGGCAAATACGGCATCCAAAGCGGAATTGATCTGGACAGCGCCGACTCCGATAACACCGAGAAGAACCGGTTTAACAACAAGCTTTATTTCAGCGGAGAACAAGCGAGGCTTAAAGCAATTTTTCCAGGACAAAGACCTCTTTAATATCTCCATCATTTTAGGAGCTAGCATCGCCCACTGCATGAAAAAGGCAATAATAATGGCACCCGATAAAACAACGGCAGCCAATGAGGGCTCCTTGTCCCTTTGCATCCAGGCAGCGGCCATCCAAACGACATTGAACGCTGCAGGGGCAAAACCCGTTAAAAAGAACTTCCGCTCGCACTGCAAAAGTCCGCTGCTAAGACCAAACAGGCAGATGAACAAAACGCCAGGGAGCATTAAAATCGTCAAATAAAGGATCTGCACGTTGTCAGGAGTCAAACTCCCCCATTTCCACAATGCGATCAATCCCACTTCAGCAACTCCGATCAATCCTAGAAGAAATACTGCCAATGAAAAAAATAAGTCGCGGAAAAACTCCGCCCCTTTTTCTGGAGAATGGGAACGGATCTGCTCAAAATGGGGAATAAATCCGGAAGGCAGAGGCCCTTCGCCAAAGAGCCTTCTGATCAAATTAGCAAAGCGAAATGCAACCATAAAGGCAGCGATTGCCGGGTTGCTTCCAAAACAAAACGCCATTGTCATATCTCTGCCAAGTCCTGTCAATCGGCTGAGCAAGGTTCCACTTAAAAAAGCGTAAGAGGACCGGGAGATGGTCTTTGAAGTATCGGAGCCTTGTTCCGGCATATCAACTCCTTGAAAGAATTTGGAAGCAGTTGCAAACTGCCTCCTTGGTTTTTTGAGGATTGTAAAGATCTTCAATATGTCTTACAATGGCCCTTTTTTTGAAAGAAAAACTTATGCACAAGCACATCCCTGCAGAAGAGCTCTTGATCGGAGCCCATACCTCAGCTGCCGGCGGCGCTCATAACGCGTTGCGCGAGGCGTATGAGATCGGCGCAACCACTTGCCAGCTGTTCACAAGCAACCAAAAGCGGTGGGAAGGACGGGAGATCACTGATGAAGATCTCGATCTGTGGCATGAAGCATTGGAAGAGACTGGGCTGAAAAAGATCATGAGCCATGACAGCTACCTGATCAATCTAGGCTCGCCCGATCCGGACGGTCTGCGCAAAAGCCGCAAGGCCTTTAAAGAGGAGCTCCTCCGCTGTCAAAAGCTCAAGCTGGCCTTTCTTAACTTCCATCCTGGAGCCGCCCTTGACTCCGCCGAAGAGGATTGTTTAAAAACGATTGTTGAGAGTTTGGAGCACCTCGCCGATACCGTCGACAAAGGACCTACCCGACTGCTGATCGAGGCAACCGCCGGTCAAGGGTCGTCTGTCGGCTGGCGCTTCGAGCATTTGGGGTATTTGGTCGACCGGCTCCATAAAAAGTTGGCGATCGGCGTCTGCATCGACACCTGCCACATCTTTGCAGCCGGCTACGACATCCGGACGAAAGAGGCATGGGACGATACCCTTAAGCAATTTGATGAGATCGTTGGGCTCAAGCACCTGTACGCCTTCCATGTTAACGACTCGATGAAGCCGCTTGGATCCCGGCGAGACCGCCATGCACCGCTTGGCGAAGGAGAGATCGGGATGACCTGCTTTAAAACAATGATGACACACCCGCTGATTCGCGATATCCCCAAATATTTGGAAACGCCCGATGGGCCTCCCCTTTGGAAAAATGAGATCGCGATGCTGCGCAAATTCGCAAAACACTCATGAAACACACAAAAATCAAACAAATAGCACCTTCAGACCTTGGAAAAACACTGACCGTATGCGGATGGGTCCGCACAGTGCGCGACCAAAAGAACTTTGCCTTTATCGAGCTCAACGACGGCTCTACCCTATCGAACCTTCAAATCATCGCCGAGCAATCTCTTCCCGACTACAGAGACCTGATGCAAAAATTGGCGACAGGGGCATCGATCAGCGCAACAGGCAAGCTTGTTGAAAGCCTCGGGCAAAAGCAAAAGTGGGAGCTCAAAGCAGAGCAGATCACCCTCTTTGGCACATGCCCTGAAGAATACCCCCTGCAAAAAAAACGCCACTCGTTCGAGTTCTTACGCACCATCGCCCACTTGCGTCCCCGCACCAATACACAGGGCGCCGTCGCAAGGGTGCGCAACGCTCTAGCCCATGCCACACACCTCTTTTTTCAAGAGCAGGGCTTTTTATATGTCCATACACCCATCATCACCGCATCCGATTGCGAAGGCGCTGGAGAGCAATTCCTTGTAACAACGCTCGATGTGAACAAACCACCCCGCCACTCTGATGGCGCTGTGGACTTCACTCAAGACTTCTTCTCAAAGCCTGCCTATCTGACAGTTTCGGGACAGCTCAATGGGGAAACATTTGCTTGCGCCCTTTCCGATATTTACACGTTCGGCCCCACCTTCCGAGCAGAGAATTCGAACACATCGCGCCATCTTGCCGAGTTTTGGATGATCGAGCCTGAAATGGCATTTGCCGATCTTCAAGATGATATGGAATGTGCAGAGTCCTACTTGAAATTTGTCATCAACTACGTCCTGAAGCATTGCGCAGAAGACATGGCCTTCTTTGACGCATTTATCGAAAAAGGGGTCATCGACCGTCTGAAGCACGTAGCTGAATCGCCGTTTGCACGCCTGACCTATACGGAAGCCGTCGAGATCTTGCAAAAATCGGGCAAAACTTTCCAGTTTCCCGTCGCATGGGGCAATGACCTCCAATCGGAACATGAACGCTACCTTGCCGAGGAGTATTGCAAGAAGCCTGTGATCCTTTCCGACTATCCTGCAAAGATCAAAGCCTTCTACATGCGTTCCAATCCCGATGGAAAAACGGTTGCCGCCATGGATGTCCTCGTCCCCAAAATCGGCGAGATCATCGGAGGCAGCCAACGGGAAGAAAGACCTGACCTCCTTGAAAAGAAGATCGTCGACTTCGGCCTTAATCCAGAAGACTACTGGTGGTATATGCAGCTGCGCAAGTACGGCAGCGTGCCTCATGCAGGCTTTGGAGCTGGGTTTGAAAGGCTCGTCCTTTTTGCAACTGGAATGGAGAACATCCGGGATATTATCCCGTTCCCGAGGTTCCCTGGCCACGCAGACTTCTGATTTATTGGATAAGATTCGTTAGCGCCAGCTCCCATTCAAACGGAAGCTGGCAGGCTTTCGGGTATCGTAGGTTACATAAATCCCGGCTGTTCAAAAAAGAAACTTGGCGGCATCGGTATTTGAGAAAAATTGGGCTGCTGTCGCGCATTTTTTAACGTATGCGCATCTAAAAGCAGCAATCGGAGCTCTATCCGATCGGAAAGCTCTTCATTTCTTTTCACATCGGAACTCTGGATCGGCGTATTGCTATCGCTCGGACAGACAAGCTTGCCTGTAAAAGTCTGCTGGTGATTTAGAATGTTTTTAAGCACATGCTCTTCATATATGTTACCAAATTCCTGTGCATTAGTTATCATAAAAGGAGAGCGGATGATATCGCCAGTCGGGCTAACTATCCCTTTCAATACTGGATCTTCTTTATATTCGTTTGGAATCATTTTAGGATGAACAATCGCTAAAAAATCCTTCATGTTTAATGCTGACCAGGTTTTGTAATCGGTAGCAGGATATTGGATAGCTTTTGTTACAAGACTTTCAAGGCCTTGATATCCAACGTACGAAAAAGCAGCAGCGCTGACAGCACTAACTAGCTGCGGCATCGACTCCTGGAATTTGGTCAAGCGGGCGCCTGCGTCTTGTATTTTTTTCCCCCAGGCATCAGTTGAATAGGAAATTATATTTTGATCATTGTTCCATTCTGGAAGGCCAAGATACTCTGCTGCATTTGGGAAATAGTTCTGCACGATACCTGGAGATATAAAAAGGGCAGCGGAAGTAAAGACAGAAACAGCTGTTTTCCAATTGAGATAAGTTTGAGCGTAGGTCATTTTGCTCATCCCGATTTCCTGTTTTGCTTCAATATGTGAATTGATTCCAACAACGACAAACTGATGTTGTCCTAGAACAGCTTTCATCTCCTTTTCCCAAGTCGGAGATTTTAGATCGATATGTTCAACAAGCTGTGCGACATCTTCTCTTGGGATAGGACCTAACATACTTCTGGAAATGATTTCCGTTTTTGCACTAGCAGCTGCTTCAGGAATTTCATCATACTGTTTTAATTCATAAGACCCGTTGCTGTAGTTATAATAAGACTTATTTACAACACTCATAACATCCCCAATTTTTATATTGTTATAATCAAAGAAAAATAATTTAATTTTATTTTTATATTTCAAAACAAGATTCTAACTAATTAAATTATATAAGTCAATTATTTAAAACTAATCGATTATTATTTTACGATTAACCGCAAAAAGAATATATTAAAAATTTTAATTTACAAAAAAACCATAGCTATTTGATCAAAACAAACTGATGAATTGGGAATTTGACAAGAGCAGCCTGAAGCCTGTTGTGATCAAGGTCGCTTGATCTGCAGCGCGCTGCACATGCTCCAAACCAACTTATTTCGAATAAGTTGCGTTATACGTCAATGCTCTCAAAAGTTGGTTTTGGCTAAGCCAAACACCAACTTTTGAGAGCATTGACGTATGCAAAAGGCAGCAGTGTAGCTTTACTCTACTCCAGTATGATCGTAGATCATGCTGGACAACTGGGCCTCATCCTCAAATATGGCGAAGATATCGTTGATCGTTGGCATTTGGGCATTGTTGACAACAACCTCATATGCATACAAATGGCCGTTCTTTCCTTTAATATAGCCGGCATATGCCTGTGTGATCAAAAAGAATTTCCCTGTCGCCAAATTAAACGCTGCGCCTGTCCCTGTTTTTGCATACACTTTGCCTGCCCCATTTGAATTTTTTCCAAAATCTTGCAGAGAGCCGTTAACGCCAAGAATCGGCAGCGCATTTAAATAACGCTGAAATTGCTCCGCAGGGAGCTTGCTCATATACTGAAGCAGTTGGATCTCTGCCTGCGGCGTAAGGCGGTTTTCATTGCCTCCTGCACCATCGATAAACACAAAAGCATCGGGAGAAATTCCAACCTTATTGATCGTAAAATCTCCTAAAAGCCTCATCCCCTCATTAAATGTTTTCTGCCCTCGTTTGGAAGCCAGCAATAAAGGCACCAGATTGGCGCCTGTATTATGACTGACCTTTAAGATCAATTTTCCATATTCCGAAAGCGGCGGAGATGTCAACAAGGCAACTTGCGGACCTCTTTTGGGTTGAATGGAAGAGGCTTGTTGCATATCTGCATTCGGAGGAAGTTCAATCTTTATGCCTTGGTTTTTTAAGGCCTGGATCAACGCTGCCCGTGCAAACGCAGAAGGATCTTGGACGGCAAAAGTCCTAACAATCCCTTTTTGATTGGCTGGGACCGTTCCTTTGACCACAATGTGGTGGCCATCTTGAGAAGAAACCTCTATTTCCAACAGCCCGCCGGCGCTGACCGTTTTAACCTGATTTTCGACCTGATATCCAGGAACTTGAGGCCTCGACGTGAGCAGCGCCTCTCCTCCAGCGGAACCCGCATCGATCATGATATCAATGAGATTCTCATTGATCATGATCGGCGATATAACCACCCCTCTTTTCTCCGTTGTCTCAAAAAGGCTATCGTCAATGATCACATTGCCTTTAAGGACCCTAAGTCCGTTCTGATAGACCTGCTTTGCAAGATCATTGATCCCTTGCAGCGGATCTTCTTTGGTTAAGATCGTCCCTGGAACTTCATTTGCATTGATGTGATCAAGTTTTGTAAATGAGATGGTGTTCGGGTCCGACTGCCTCCCTCCCATTGTCAAGTCGCCTTGGGCAACTAATACCAGGTCCCCTTCCAATACTCCGTTTTTAACCGCGTTGGTCGCATAAATCGGAGTTTTAAACCGGTACCCATCTCCAAAAGTCTGCAATAATGCTGCAACGGAAAATAATTTCGTTGTTGAAGCAGGCGAAAACAATTTATCCGCATTGAGTTCATAGAGCACCTTGCCGGTTTCGAGATCTTTAACATAGACACCCCAAAAAGCATGCTCGAATTTGGTTTGGTTCATGACTTGAAGCATCTCGCCGGAAAAATTATTCGCTTCCCCGCTAAGCGATGGCACCGCTAACAGAGCAACTGCAAACAAATGGGTGATCATGGTTACCTCTTCTTTATTAGACCTCTTGCATAACCCCATTTACCTGTTGAAATCATTCTTTTCTTACAGGTTTTTATCCCACTCATTCGCCGATATTTTAAAGTCGTCTCGATATATATGGTTTCTAAAAAACTGTAAGAAAACCTCTAATTTTTTCCAGACAAAGCATGTTAAGCAAAAGGTCTATTTTCAATTTTCTACACGTATGACTGTTGCCCTCACTTCACGCGAAGATGGAGGGATGGAAACTGGCACACGCAGCGTCGCATGCGCAAAAGGATCGATCCTTTCATTAACGGATACCACCTGCCGTCCAACCTCTTTTCCAAATGGATCATAGAATGAGAGCTGAATCTGGATTCTGCGCGTTGGATAGCGCGAACCATTTTCGATGGTGATTTGAACAGCGTTGTAGGAAACAATCCGTGCATAGACTTTAAGGCTTGGAGAGGATTGCGCGCCCACATTCATACGGGCCAACTGCTCGCGTGCAGCTTTTCCTGTCGATGAAGGGTTTTGAGCCGCTCTTCTGAAATGGATGATCGCTGTCTGACGATCTCCTCTCTGAAGGGCCATTTGGCCCAGGGCATATTCTGCTTCTGCAGATGGCAACAGTTCCTCGCTCTTGAGAAGATCAACGCGCGCAGAGGCATAATCGCCCATCTTTTGCTTGAGCAGCCCTCGTTGAAGATAGAAGTCGAAATAATCGGGGTTGAGTTCAATGGCCTTATTGAAGCACTCAAGCGCTTCTCTCTGATTATGCTGCATCAGCAACGCCTTTCCCTTCAGGTTGTATAAGTGCGCTTCATTAGGAGCAATCTCAATGCCGTGCTCGGCCAAACTCAACGCCTTTGAAACACGTCCTTGGCCCAAAGCAATATATCCATTATCGAGGTCTTCGTAAGCTCCCCTCGTCCGCTTTAACTCGGCGATCGCCTCATCATACTCTTGCCAACCGAAGAAGCCGCCAGGATACTGCGCCGCGGTCACCTTGTTTGCTTCTAAACGCTCTTGGCTAGGAGGGTGCGTTGCGAATAGCCCGCCCATCCATTCCGGATCCTTCTCTCTTTCGAGGCGTAAGAAAGTCTCTTGAAGGATGACAGCAGCCTTGGGGTTGTATCCCGCTTTCGACATGTACTTGATCCCATACTTGTCTGCTTCTAGTTCCGCTTGCCGGCTGTATTTAAGGGCGATCAATGTCGCTCCGACCGCTGCAGAGCCAACGACCACGTCCTCGTATTTATGGTCGCGCATGAGACCTTCCAACCCTAAAATACCCACTCCCATTAAAATACTCTTTTCCATCATCTGAGCCCCGTGGCGGGCCGCGCTATGGACGATCTCATGGGCTAAAACAGCGGCTAGCTCTGCCTCGCTATCAAGCTCAAGAAGCAAACCCCGGTTGATGGCTATCTTGCCGCCTGGAAGGGCCCATGCATTGGGGATCGAATTATTTAAGACCGTAAATTCGTAAGGCAGGTTGGGCCGGTCGCTGACTGCAGCGATCTTCATTCCGACAGACTCGACATATTCTTGTATTTTGGGGTCAGTGACAAAAGGGCCCCCTTCTGCCTGCTGAAGGTATTTGTACTCCTGCTCTCCAATCTGAATTTCCTGATCTTCTGAGACAAATTGCAGCTCGCTCTCGCCCGTAACAGGATTGGTGCCGCAACCTGAAAGAAAATGGAGCGCGCTGATAAAAAAAAGACACCTAATAGATTTGATCATGCCTCAACACCATGTTGCGCTATGCGGCGGGCCTGTGCAAGGACGCCTGCTCCTAGTCCAAACAGCATCGCAGCAAAGGAAATGATAACGCCTAAAATAGGGATCGAAATTAAGAGGAAATAGAGGACAAGGCCTAACGTCAACACGGGCAACCGGTTGACACGGAACTTGAACTTCCCGAAGACCCAATTGGAGATCCAGAACACCGAATAGATTTTAGCAGTATAAAAACCGATAATGTTCGCTGCTATCAAAGTCAGCGCAAATGGTACGCCTAAGATCGTCATTAAAAGGATAAGGGAAGCAAGCGGCAATAAGATCAACAGCATCAGGCCCCATGAAAATGCTTTCCAAGGATGAGTCTTCAACACATGCAATGCGCTTTCCAAGTTCTTGGGAAACATCTTGATTAAGATTATTCCAACAACAAGGGTGTAGATGAAGTTCATTAGCAGCGCGACAACCTTGCCTCCAACCAAAAGGCCCTGGATCCACGTTCCCTTGACTAGCTCGTGCACTAAAGATGGATGATGGGTGATCTGCCCTTGAACCACAGCTCCTTGGTCGATCCAAGCTACTGTGCTGCTGCGGTAATCGATGCTTCCGCCGACATGCGCTTTTGATGTAATCCGCAGCTGTCCAACATAGGCCTGTATCTTATTGGCAATATAGGAAGAGATCCTTAAGTTCGAAGCGACGATCGTGGCATCGGAACCGATTTTGGAAGAGAGGTCCACATTACCAGCCGTAATTACCACATTGTTCCCGACTGTAGCAGAAGGAAGGAGTTGGACGTTGCCGGCCAATGCCGTTACATTATTGCCGATATTTCCGCTGATCAATACCTGTCCTGCAACTGATCGGACATTGCGGGCGACAATCCCGGAAATATCTAGGCTTCCGCCAGCTGCTATGACATCCCCGTTGATCTTCCCATCGATCACAATCTGGTTGGCCAAAATATAGACATCTCCATTGACTTCTCCGGAAATTTCCACGCTATCGCCCAAAGCAAAGTAATCGCCTTGATAGACGGAACCGGCAGGGAGGACGATGACATGCGATGCCTCAACTTGGGGCTGATCATCATCCGACCAAACCGGACTCGAGAAAAAAAGGCACGCAAGAAAGATCCAATAACAAGTCTTTGCCATCCGGAAAAATTGATGATTTAAACCTATTTTGGCAGACGCCTGAGTGTCATTATGGTTTCGAAAGATTAATCTGCGCACAAAAAGACCTTTTTTTCTTTTGAGGACTCTGCCAAACTTTCTTTGGCAGCCAAATTCGATGATTTTTGTTCCGGTTCTGCGCTTCCGCAGTTTGACATTCTCAATTGAGGGTAGGCGATTTGTTCAGAATCTAAATCCTGGACAAAAATCGCGGATTTGGGCCCAAATTGGTGCTTTGCGATTCTCTCTTTACGATGGAAGATCTCGATCTGCCGTTGGACAAGCCCCCATATCATCTCTTCTGCAGATGTCAGGGCATTGATATCGCTCTCTCTTTTTTGGTCGATCAACTTTCCCAGTTCCTCGATATTGAATAGGGTCAAATAGGGATGCCTGCCTAACTGAGGATCGACAGTCCTTGGAACGCTAAGGTCAAAAATCAGCTTCGTTGTCAGCCGATCGCCTTCCAGTTGATAAGGAGAGAGGACATGTTGAGAATGGTTTGTGCCGCAGATGACAAGATCATAATCTTTCCAGGCATTCAATTGAGACCAATCAAACACTTCTAGGGCGTGTTCTTGCTGCAACTCCTTTGCATAAAGCAGAGCTCGTGTAAATAGCGTTAACTGATCGCATCGTTTTTGTTTAAAGTAAGCTATCGCTTTCCGATTGATCTCAGAATTTCCGATAAAAAGGATCTTTCTCTGTTGCAAATCTTGCATGAACCATTGGCCGATCTGCCAAATGATTCCCGGCAAAGACTGCTGTTTGCGTCCCACCGCGCCTTTTGTACGGATCTGCTTTCCGATTTTCAAACTTTTTTGGAAAAGAAAATGCATGCAGCTAGGGAGGCGGTAATAGAGCGCCGTCGTTTCGTAAGCAAGTTTCACCTGTCGTTGAATTTCCGATTCGCCAAGAATGACACTGTCGAGCCCAGATGTCACTGTTGCAAGATGAAAAAAACAATCAGAGCCAAAATAGGTGTATAGCTTATGCTCAAACGGTTCAGTTACTACATCCCGAAGCCGGTTCAATATCCGAGTGTGCGCATAAGCAAGATCGTCGGCGCTGAAGTAAATTTCTGTACGGTTGCAAGTGGAAAGCACAGCGCAGCTAAGGTCTTTTGCGATGCGCGTTTCTTTGGAAAATTGATGCTGGCATGCTTTAGCTAGCATTTCCCTTAAGGACAACTCTGATGATTTATGATTAATCCCTAGAACACCAATGCGCATAGGCGGCTCTCTTTAAATTGTAAGAGTCTGTCTGTCAATTTTGTTAATTGCTTTTTGCGCCTTTTTTCGTAGCTTTGGATTCAATTCCTTGGCCTAGTTAATTAAACTAAGACCAGTTCGCGCCCAAGGGCGCTTC
>JAFEGF010000042.1 GCA_018240225.1 Verrucomicrobiota bacterium | reverse complement strand
CCTATCTCCCACATTTTTAGAAAACAGACCAAGTCCAATGCCGAATGAAGAAGGGTAACTATGCATGGGTCTGAACTGCCTTCTCATTCCGAGAACAATGGCAAGCCAACCTACCTGGTCGGAGTTCCCCGTGTCATCCTTCTGATCGCCCTTGCTTTGGCAACCTTTCTGATCGTTCTTGACTATTCGATCGCAAATGTCTCGATCCCATACATCTCAGGAGACCTTGCCGTCAGCAATGAGCAAGGGACCTACGTGATCACATCCTTTGCCGTCGGCAATTCGATCGGTTTGCCAATCACAGGATGGCTCACAAAACGGGTCGGCGCTGTGAGGCTGATCACCTTATCCATTTTGCTTTTCGTTGTATTTTCCTGGGCTTGCGGGTCCGCTCCAAACTTTCAATTCCTTGTGGTCTCCCGATTCCTCCAAGGTTTGGTTTCAGGTCCTCTTATTCCCTTAAGCCAAACGCTGATCATCACAACCAACCCTCCTGAAAAAAAGAACAGGGTCCTTGCCCTTTGGAGCGCTGTCGTCGTCGCTGCTCCCATCGTTGGCCCTATCTTAGGAGGCTGGATCTCTTATGATTATACATGGCCATGGATCTTCTACATCAACTTGCCTGTAGGGATCGTGAGCGCAATCGCCATCTGGATCCTATTAAAAAAAAGAGAAACAGCGATCTCGCAGGAGCCTCTTGACTGGGTGGCCCTCCTCTTCCTTGCGATCTTCGTCTCCTGCTTGCAGGTCTTCCTCGATAAAGGAGAGCAATATGATTGGTTCAATTCGATCTGGATGCGGACATTCTTCATCACTTCCTGCATCAGCTTTTTTTTGATGATCCTCTGGAGCATCAATGTGGAACGCCCCCTTTTAGAGCTTAGGCTCTTTAAAATCCCCTCCTACGCTGTCTCCGTTTTATTCATGGGCATTTCCTATTCGATCTACTTTGGCTCGGTCGTCCTGATCCCCCTTTGGCTGCAGGAAAATATGGGATACACCGCCATCTGGGCTGGGCTTGCGGTCTGCCCCATCGGAATAGCCCCCATGCTCTTTGCCGATATGTCGGGCAGGCTTGTCAACAGGATCGGCTCCGTGATTCCTCTTGCGATCTGTTTTGTCCTCTTTGCGGTTTCCTGCTTCTACACCGCCTTTTTTGATACCGACGTCGACATCTACGTCATCGGTTTTTCCCGATTTCTGTTAGGGTTGGCCCTCGTCTTTTTTATTACCCCCTTGTTCTCCCTCAATGTTCGGGATATCCCTAACGAAAAACTTGCTAGCGGAACGGGAATGTTCCATTTTGTGCGAGCAATGATGGGAGGCGTTGGAACGTCCGTCTTTACAACCATATGGGTGCGCAGATCGGCATACCACCATCAAGTCTTAGGCGAAAGCGTGACCCCTTTTACCCCTCAATCCAACCTCTATTTCGATAAGCTCAATGATTTGGGGATCACTGGAAGCCAGGCCCTTGAGATCACAAACAACGTCGTGAACAACCAAGCGGCTGTCCTTGCGATCAATGATTGTTTTTGGCTGATGGGATGGATCTTTTTATCTCTCATGATCCTATTGCCGCTGGGAAAAAGAAAGAAAACTCAAACTGGCGCAATCAACCTGCCGCAAGCAAGCGTTGGAGAATAGAGCAAGAGGCCTTCTGGCCTCCTGCGTGCATCCCTATGAAAATTAGACAGCTTCGAAAGGATATTGGATTCGTGTGCCAGTTAAGTCGTAGACCAAGCAGCTCAAGTTGATAATTGGAATTGCTTCGACAAACCCGCGGCCGATGTTCGCAAGTCCATGGATCGAATAGTTGACAGCGACGCCTGCAGCATAATCGAAATCGCGAGCGCGTTTTTCTGCATCTGTATTGCAAAGGGCTTTTACTGCTAAAAGAGCGCCGGCTGCGATTGCGCCGACAACTTCAGCTTTACCGTAAGCGATACGGATCGATCCGGAAAACGTCGAAACAATCGGGATATATCCTGCAAAGTTCAATACCTTTTCAAAGGTATGCAAAGCCTGGTCAAGCGTTTGATGCAATGGGTGCATGTACGCAAATAAACCCAAAAAGTCAGCTGAATTGCTTGCTGGGTCGACCGGCAAAATTGTTACTGGCATGCCAGCTTCTGGGTCAATAGCATTAATAGTTGCCATATATAGACATCCTTATAATTAAGACATTCTAGAAACGATATTAATTATAATACATAACAAAATTAACGCGAATAAAATTGACGTGTTACAATAAAACAAATAAACGCTTACTGCAGATAAATAATAATGTAAATATTTAATTTTAGAACAAACAATAAATTAAAAATAAAAAAAGCGACATCTATTCAGATGTCGCCTATTGAGCGGATCGAAAGTAAATTTTAAATCTACTTTTTCTTAGTGGCTAACGCGCGCACTCGACTGTTCTTCACGCCGTAGGTGAAGTAAATCCAGCATCCGATGCACATCCAAACAATCAGTTGAACCCATGTGATGCCAGGCAAAGCAATCATTTGAATCACGCATGCAAGCGTTCCTGCAAGCGGAATCCAAGGTACAAATGGTGTTTTGAACGGACGGTGCAGTGTCGGCTGCTTATAGCGCAGCACGAGGATACCGAAGCAAACGATCGCGAATGCGAGCAATGTGCCCATCGATGTCAACTGCCCTAAAATTCCAACTGGGAACACCCCTGCAAAGATCATGCACGCCAAAGTCACCATCATTGTTGTAAAGAATGGCGTATGGAACTTGTCGTGGATCTTGCCGAAAGCTTTTGGCATGAGTCCATCTTGCGCCATCGTGTAGAAGATACGAGCTTGACCAAGGATCATAACGAGGACGACAGAAGTTAATCCTGCTAAAATAGCCAGCTTGATGACAAAACGCAGCCAGACAAACTTAGATCCCAAGGCATTGACAGCCAATGCAATTGGATCGGGCACATCGAGGATCGTGTAACTGACTAGTCCGAGGAGAACCACGCCGACGATAATATAAACAATGGTTGATATCCCGAGCGATCCAAGCATGCCGATCGGCAAATCTCTTTGAGGATTGCGCGCTTCTTGAGCAAGGGTCGAGAGGGCATCGAAGCCGATAAAGGCAAAGAAAACAACGCCAGCGCCGCGTAAGACGCCGCTAAAACCGAATTGTCCCCAAACGCCAGTATTTTCAGGGATAAATGGAGTCAGGTTATCCATGTTGATATAAGCAATGCCGCATCCGATAAAGAGGACGATGACGCTCATCTTGATGACGACCATTACGTTGTTAAAACTCGCTGCAGCCTTGATCCCGACCGCGACAAGGATGCCCATAATGGCAACGATAAGCATCGCAGGGATGTTAATAATGGCTCCTGTTTGGCTCCAACCGGTAACAACATCGTAGCTCAAAGGAGCGTTCGCAATAGCTTTTGGCACAATGAGCCCAATATCTTGAAGTAAACTGACAAAATATCCCGACCAGCCGACAGAAACGGTGGCAGCGGAAAAAAGGTACTCCATTGTCAGTCCCCATCCAATGATCCATGCTGTCAGCTCGCCCATGGTCACATAGGCATACGAATACGCGCTTCCGGCAATAGGGATCAATGAGGCGAACTCAGCATAGCAAAGGGCCGCGAAGACGCAGATGATTGCAGCTAAGACAAATGAAAGCAGGATACCTGGCCCAGCATATTCTGCTGCCGCCTGTCCGCTTAATACAAAGATTCCCGCTCCGATAATAGCACCGATCCCCAATGCAACGAGGTTGAAGGCGCTCAACGATCGTTTTAGTCCATGCTTGGATTCGGCAGCCTCATCCAGCAAAGACTTGATTGTCTTTTTAATGAATAGTCCTTTTGACATAGATCCTTAATGGTTGACTTTACATCAACAAGGATAACGGTCAATGGATTTTTAAAACAGGAAAAAACCCGCTGATGAAGAACAAGCGGTCAATCCATTACTCGCCGTGATGGCGGAGGGAGGCTTCCCAGTTCTTAATGAACTCTAATATTCTTTTCTTATCAGGCTGTGTGCGCAAGAATTGAAGCGCTTTCTCATCGCTGCATAGATGGGCGATTTTTGCGAGCAGGTGCAAGTGGCGCTTGTCGCTGCAGGCAAAAAGGAAAAATAGGGTGTGGACAGGCTTGCCGTCCAAAGCCCCGTACTCGATCGCCTTTTCAGGGAAAACAACGACGACGCTGTCAAATGGACCTTTTGTCAAAAAATCTCGTGTATGAGGAACGGCAATTCCGTTGTTGAGGGCAGTAGGCATCAGCTTTTCCCGATCAAGCAAAAGTTCGGAGAGCACCTCAGCGTCAACGCCGAGCTTTCCTGAAATGGCCTTTGTTGTAGAGCGGATCAACTCCTCTTTGTTCTGCCCCTGGGCATGATTGAAGACCTCTCCCTGGTGGATAGCCCGATAAAGGCCAAATTGCTGCATTCCGCCTCTTGCAGCTGCTGGTTCAAGATCATTAGTTTCTTCGACAGGAGGATAGATCTGCTTTTCTCCGAATGGGGAAAAACCTTCATCCGATGGCTTAAGCTTGCAGCGGATCATCCAATTTTCAATCTCGCTCCGGCTAAAACGGTACTGATGGTTTAACCGGTATCCCGGGATCCTTCCATCTGAAAGCCAACGGCGAATCGTTGTTTCTGAGACATTTAAGAGCTCGGCGACGTCTTTGATTTTGAGATCCATACCCTGCAGTTCCTTAAACAATAAAATTATGTGCTTGAATTAGATTCTTACAAGGAATGCCTGTTTTTTTGAAATAAGAAAATCAAAAACACGAAAGTTAACACCCTTGAAACAGGTCGATTACTTCTTGCGCGGTTTTCGCCTTGAGCAGTTTCTTTCTCCGTTCCTCATTCTTGATCGCCATGGTAAGATGGGAAAGAATTTTGAGGTATTCTGTCTGCCTGTCTTCCGGGCCGCCGATGAGAAAGATCAAACGGACTAGGCCGCCATCCAAGGCATTCCACTCTATCCCCTCTTTTTTTTGGATCCCGACCGCAATGAAAAAATCGGGATACCCTTTCAGCTTGGCATGGGGAATAGCGACGCCAAGGCCGATCCCGGTCGATACGATCTTTTCCCGTTCTAAAATCGCATGATAAAAATCTGTGCGGTCTTGGAGTTTATTCAATTTTTCCAGGCTGCAGACGAGCTGGTCGATCGCATCGTCGCGGGCGCCAACATCGAGAAACGAGATGAGACGCGCATCCAAATAATTGGATATCGTCACAATATCCCCTTTTTTAAAAATTTTTTTTAGATCGGCAATGCTCAATGCGATCTGGTGATTAATGCGTGCCAGTATGGCCAAACCCGCCCTCGCCTCTTGAAGTGACTGCCAATAATTCTTCTCGCACAAAAAGGGCTTTGGCAACTGGAGCTAGCACAATTTGGGCTATCCGCATTCCAGGAGTGATGATAAAAGGCTTTTTCCCATGGTTGATCAGAATGACTCCAACTTCTCCTCGATAATCGGCGTCGATCGTACCAGGGGTGTTTAATACTGTGATCTGGTTCTTGAGGGCAAGGCCGCTTCGAGGCCTCACTTGGATTTCGTATCCTTCCGGGATAGCAAACTTTAGTCCTGTAGGGACAAGCTGCGATTCGCCAGGGAGCAATGTGATATCGTTTTCAATATTAGCCCTGACATCGGCTCCAGCGGCAAGTTCTGAGCCATAAGTAGGCATGCACTCTTCATTTCCGGCCATAGTCGGAATCGGAATCTCTTGCATAGTGAATCCAGGAGTTAGAGGCAATTGCAAAGCAACAACCTCGTTATTTAGGCTTCTTAGCGTGCACCCACTTCCATTTCTTCAGCCATTGAGATCAGTTCTTTGAGCTTTTGCGGCAATTTGCCCAAAGATTGACCATAAAGGACACGGAAAGCTGCCGAGTCTTGATAGGCGCGCTCGTTGCCTGTAAAAAAATCTAAAAATTGGAACAACTTTTCTTTTAATTGATGACGATTAACAATGCAATCAATCATTCCTTTCTCAAGTAAAAACTCAGAGCGCTGAGCGCCCGGAGGCAGTTTTTGCCGGATAGTCTGTTCGACGACTCTCGGCCCTGCAAACCCGATCAAGGCATCAGGCTCTGCAATGATGATATCGCCAAGCGAGGCGAACGAAGCGGTGACTCCGCCCGTTGTCGGATTTGTCAAGATAGAGATATAAGGAAGTCCGGCTTCATGCAGCTTTGCAAGCGCAGCAGACGTCTTGGCCATCTGCATCAAAGATAAACAGGATTCCTGCATCCGCGCTCCCCCGGAAGAAGAGACGATGATCAAAGGGAGCCTATGGGCAATGGCATGCTCGATGATCGATGTTAGCCGCTCTCCGACAACAGACCCCATCGATCCCGCCATAAAGGCAAAATCGAGGACGCCGATCGCCACTTGCTTTTTCAAGATCTCGGCTGTTCCCACCATAGCCCCCTCATCTCTTTCCGAGCTTTTTTGGGCTTTAACGATCCTGTCCTTATAAGCTTCCGAATCGACGAAGTTTAAAGGATCGGTTGGTTTGAACGCTGTAAAGAGCTCTTGGAAAGTGCCTTCATCGGCGAGCAGTTGGATCCTTTGGGTCGCATTGAGCCGGTAATGATAGTCGCATTTTGGGCAGCAATGCAGATTCTGCTGCAATTCGTTCGCATGAACCATGTCATGGCAATGGGTGCATTTGACCCAGCCGCTGTAGCCATCTTTTTTAGTAGACTGGACCTTTATCTTTGGTTTGCTGCGCGAAAAGAGACCCATAAAGAAATCCGTTTAATTTTTCAGTAAATGATAAAACATTAACAAAGTAAACATAAGAAAACAACAGCAATTAAAATTACTTTATTATTTAATTATTTACTTCTTTTTTGCTGAATCGTAACGCTCTTGGACATTCTTCCAATTGACGATTTTCCAAATATTTTTTACGTAGTCAGCACGGACATTTTTGTACTGCAAATAGTAGGCATGCTCCCATACGTCGATCCCTAGCAGGGGGATAAGCCCTTGCGTGCTCAAAGGGTCCTGGTTCGCGCATGTTGCGATCGCTAAATGGTTTGTAGAAGGGTTAAGGCCGAGCCAGCCCCAACCAGAGCCTTGGATTGCAACCGCTTGGGCGCTCAATTTTTCAATAAATTGTTCGATCGATCCAAAATCGCGCTGAATAGCCGCAGCAAGATCTCCTGCCGGAGCATCTCCGCCGCCTTTTCCCATCGGAGCTAAATTTGTCCAAAAGATCGAATGGTTGACATGTCCGCCGCCATTGAACTTGATGGCCTGCTGCAGGCCGATCATCGCAGCGATATCCCCTTTTGCTTCAGCTTCCCGGTATTTCTCTAAAGCTGTATTGAGATTGGTGACATAGGCATTGTGGTGCTTGGAATAGTGGAGCTGCATAATTTCTGAAGAGATGACGGGCTCTAAAGCACTAAAGTCATAAGGTAGATCTGGGAGGCGGTAGGGTGCGGGATTCGTCATATGGAACACTCCTTGCGTGTTGTTTTGGCTCCATCATAAACTTCAAATGAGATTTGTACAATTCCTTCTAAAAAAAATCAATTTTTTGCTAGGTTGGATTCTTCCTTTAACTTTTGGAGTCTGCAATGCGCTCTTTTTACTTTCTTTTAGCTGTGACGCCCGTCTTGGCTTTCGCAGAATCGGAAGATTCCTCTGAACGTCTGCAACAAGAATTGCGGAACAAACATATCATCTCCAATCAAACGGTTGAACACCTGCAGCCTCGCA
The DNA here is from genome assembly GCA_018240225.1 of Verrucomicrobiota bacterium. Classification (GTDB taxonomy): domain Bacteria; phylum Chlamydiota; class Chlamydiia; order Chlamydiales; family Rhabdochlamydiaceae; genus Acherontichlamydia; species Acherontichlamydia pituitae. The sequence goes on along the minus strand of JAFEGF010000042.1, from coordinate 7,370 downwards.
GGCCGCAGCAGCAAAAGCCCCGCATCGCACAAACCGAACCGCAGACAACTATCGTCAATACCGACCCCGCCATCAAGGAATTGCAGAACAAAGTCTCCCTTCTGCAACAACAAGTCAACAACATGCAAGAGAAGCAAAATGGCAAGACCTTTCTATCACCGGGAAGGCCGCAAGTTGCGCACGGATGGAATGTTTTCCTGACGGGCGATTTTCTTTATTGGAGAGCAAACGTTAATGAGATCCCCTATGCTTTAAAAGCCCCCATCCACGATCAAGCCTCATTCTATCCAGTGGGCGGCACGCTGAAAAACCCCGATTTTGAATGGAACTATGGGTTTCGCATTGGAGCAGGATGGAATACCTGCCACGATGATTGGGACCTCTTTGCCGAATGGACCCGCATCCATTTGTCTGCTCATGGGCATGACAAGTCCAGCGGGACTAAGTTCCTATTCCCAACTTACGCAGACTCCATCATGGGAGCCGCTCCCGTCACGACCGCAAAAGAACATTGGCATCTTCACCTCAACATCATCGACTTGGAGCTAGGAAGAGAATGTTACCTTGGCAAAGCCTTTACCCTACGTCCTCATGCAGGCATTAGAACAGCTTGGATCGACCAGCATTTCAATTTCGATTATAAAGGTCAACTTACCATCGACCCTTCTTCATTTAACGATGTCAAGTACCATAACGACTTTTGGGGCATGGGTCTTCGCGGCGGGATCGATTCGCAATGGGAACTGGCTTGGGGAATCAGCATCTTCGGAGATTTCGCGATCTCCCTTCTTTACGGCAACTTTTCTATCAATCGCGAGAACAAGCTCTCCGCATTGTTCCTCGGTACACAGTTCGCCTTTGATAAAACAAACCATGACAGCTTTCATCTTGCCCGCGCGATTGCAGACCTGGCGATGGGACTGCGCTGGGACTACATGTTCTTAAAAGAACGCTACCACATTGGTCTGCAAGCTGGCTGGGAAGAGCACATTTTCTGGGGTCAAAACCAACTGTATAATTTCATGGATACAATTGCCCTCTTTAATCACGGAAAGACAGCATTCAATAATGGAGACCTGACAACGCAAGGGCTCACTGTCTCTGCCCGCTTAGACTTCTAAGAATTAAGAAAAATTAACAGGATGTTAGGATGGGCAGGATGAAGAAATCCAATTCCTCATCCTGCCCATCCTAACATCCTGTTAATTTTAATTTCTTCTGCGCACAGAAAAACGTAACATTGGACTAATAAAGTCTTATCGATCTTTGAATCACGATGTGTATATCTACACTTTTCAAGGATGATAAATTTCTCTTAAGGCGTTTTCAGTAATAGGCCCGATGGCAAGAAGTTTTTTGCCTTGAGGAAGCGCTCCATAAATTTCGATGAACCCTTTGACGGTCGATGGGCTTGTAAAGACAATCTCATCGATCTCTTTCAATTCAGGAGCTGGAGCCGACTTGAAGGTTTTTGTATCGTAGAGGTCGCACGCTTGAAACCGGATCTCCCTTTGTATGAAATATTGGATAAGCACAGGCCGGGAAAGAGCGGATCGAGGAAGAAAAAAATAGCTATCCTCAATATCGAGCTGATTAAGCAATTGGACCAGGCCCTCTTGAGATTCCTGCTGAGCGATATGGGAAGCAGGTGTTCCTTGAGCCTTCAGGTGGGCTGCCGTAACAGCTCCAATCGCAATCAGCGTTTTATCTGTCAGGATCGCATTGCTTAAATTTAATTCGCTGAGATGGCGGAAGAAAATCTGCACAGCATTTTTGCTAGTGAAGATCAGATGGGTGTATTCCTTCAGATCATCGTATGCAAGCATTAATTCGGGAGCGAAAGGACTTTTAGGAACAATTTGGATCACAGGATAATGGATCAGATGCCCATCAAAATGTCCTTGGGCTGCAAACTGCGTCGGATCCGTTCCCAGATACAAGACTCTTTTCATAGCCACCTCGGGTGTCAATACAAGAGAAAAGCTGCGCCATCTCTTCATCGTTTGCACGTCCAATAACGGCAAGCTGTCCTTGCAAGGGTGCGCATTCTCCTGGCAAAGCGATCCTCTTCCGATCGGTAAGCCCAAGACGGATGAGGGCTGCTTCCGCCATCACCACGCCATCGTAGTCCCCTGCATCGAGCTGCTGCAGCCGGCTATCGATTGTGCCTCGGATGTCAGCGCACACTAAATCAGGGCGGAGGTCTTTAATGTTCTGCTCGCGCCGTACGCTCGACGTGCCAATCTTAGCACCGAAAGGTAAAAGATCTTGTCTTAACACAATCACATCGGATGAATCAACCCCTTTGGTGAGAGCAACAATTTGAAGTCCCGATGCAAGAGGGTCGGGAAGGTCTTTTGCAGAGTGGATTGAAATACGAAACTTCCCTTCCATCTGCTTTTGATCGATCTCTTTTGTAAAAAAATCAGTCTTTTCAAGATTGCGCAGCGATGTCGCTAGATCGCGGTCGCCGGTCGTTTCCAACCAGACTGGCTCAAAATCGACATGAGGATGAAAGGCTTGTATTTCAGAAAGAACCTCGAAGACCTGCGCGCGCGACAAACGGGACTGGCGTCCGCCGACGCGTAAAATGAGTTTACCGGATGAGCTCATGGATTGCTTTCCTCCGCTATTTTAATGCCTATTATGAGCTTGAAATAAACACTAAATTTTAACATATTGACCTTTTTCTTTCCTAACGTCTGTTTAGGTCGCTTTAAACATGAAAAAAAAATCCCACATCTTGTTCTTCTGCGCCTTCGCTCCCTATTCACTCTTTTCAAATCCCCAAGGGTTTGATTTGAAATCAGGAGATGCTGTCCTATCTACTCCCGATCCTTCGACTCTTTCGATCCATACAAGCAATCAAGCTATCATTAACTGGGAAAGCTTCTCCATTTCACAAGGAGAAATTACACGATTTGTAATGCCCGGAAAAGAATCTGCTGTCCTTAACCGAGTTGTTGGCGGCAATTTAAGCGAAATTTACGGCCATCTTGAAGCTAATGGCAAAGTCTTCCTCATTAATCCTAAAGGGATCATCTTTGGCGAAGATGCTCAAATCAATGCTGCAAGCTTCTTCGCATCGACACTCGATGCTCTCGACGTCGATTTCTTAAAAGGAGCAGAGATCGCTTTTTGCGGAGATTCGAAAAGCTCCATTATTAATATGGGCACCATTTCAGCTTGGGACGGAGACGTCGCTCTTATTGCCTATCACATCGACAACCAAGGAGTCCTTGAAGCTAGACATGGCGTTGCTGCCCTAGCCGCTGGAACCAATATCCTCCTTTCCCCGCAAGGCAACCAGAGAATCTTAATCCGAGCATGCTCAATTGAAAAAAATGAAGAGGCTGTCGGCATCAATAACAGCGGAACCATCACAGCTCTTCAAGCTGAACTTAAAGCAGACGGCAATCCTTACCAGTTTGCCATTAAAGACAGCGGACATGTCGACGCTCTAGCAGTTGAGCAGCGTGGAGGCCATATCTATCTGGTCGCCGAGGGAGGGCGCCTGGACGCAACAGGCTCTTACAACGCAGCTCATTCAGACGGCCAGGGAGGACAGATCCACTTTCTTGCAAACGATGTTTATCTGTACGACGAAGCTGTAGCCGATGTCTCTGGCGGATCGGGAGGCGGGACCATTTTGATCGGAGGAGATTATCAGGGAAAAAATCCTGAGATCCCTAACGCAAACGTAACGTTTGTCGGAGACACGGTCGCTCTTAAAGCCGACGCAACGGATTGCGGCAACGGCGGCAAAGTGATCTTGTGGGGAGAAGAAGGAACTGGATTTTTCGGAGAGATTTTTGCACGAGGGGGAGAGTTAGGGGGCGATGGTGGATTTGTCGAGGTTTCGTCTCCTGGCCACCTCGATTTTAACGGCATCGCCGATCGAAGCTCCCCTCAGGGAAAAGACGGAATGCTATTCTTAGATCCTTGTAATGTCACCATTTCTACTTCAGGAAACACCGGCTATTCGTACCATGCGTCAACAAGCCCTACCTATACATTTAGCGGATCGACGGCAAATATCAACAATGGAACCCTTGGCAGTAACCTCAATAGCGGGCCTGTTCAAATTTTTGCTGGTACTGGCTACAGCGGAACTGCTCCATCGGGGTCGATCACGTTTAACCCAGGGGCCAATGTATCTTGGTCAAAAACAAACTCGCTTGACATGAGATGCGATGGCGGCCCCATCCAGATTAATAGTGTGATTACCAGTACCTCAACGGGTTTTGGAAGCAATCCCGTTGTTTACATGCTCGCAGATAGTTTAACGATTGGAAAATCCGACCATTCTCTTACAGCAGATTGCGGAATATCGATTGCTTCAGGCGAGGTTCAATTCCTCGGCTCCCAAACTGGCGGATTTGCTATTTATGGCGGTACGGGAGCTTCTTCTGCAGAAGGGTTTATTAAAACCGCAGGAAGTGGCTGTGAAGTTGATATTAGTGGTGTTACCAGCATCTCTTTAGAAGCAGGAACATCTGCAACAGCTGGCGCCCAAGGCGCCTACATCAAAGCCACAAGCGGCTCATCGACTGTCTCTTTGCTTGTCAACACCGGTTCTGCCGGCGATATAACGATTACAGCCGGAGCAGGAACAGGCTCGAACGATGCCGGTATTTTTTTCACAGGATCTGCTACTGGGGATGTGAATGTTAGCGCCAATCGAGCTGTAATCATCACAGGTGGCAGCGGAGCTCCTAGCAGCGCAGGAATTCAAGCCACAGGAAAAATGACGGTATATGGATATGGAAACGGAGGCGCAACGCCAGACATCATCGTTCAGGGGGGAACTACCGCAAATACGCCAGCTTTCATTGAGTTAATCAATAGCTCATCTAAGATGAATCTTGCAGGATGGTCCTACGGAATCTCCATTCTAGGAGGATCGGGTTCAAACTCACCAGCGTATATCACAGCAACGGGAAGCTCTCCGATTCCAATCGGAGGCGGCAGTGTGACCCTAGCGGGAGGGACTGGATCGAACTCTCCAGCATATCTGTCGACGAATTCAGGATCAATTACAACACTGGCCCAGCAGATTGAATTTGGAGGGGGTTTCTCGCTGACAGGAGGCAGTGGATCTGGGAGCCCGGCTTATATCACGTCTACATCGGGCTCGATCAACTTAAATACAGCCGGCAGCTACCCCATCACTCTTACAGGAGGAAATACCGGCTCCGGAAGCGGAGCCTACATCAGTACTGCATCTGCTGCGAGCACCCTGACTTTAGCAAGTTCCACCATTTCTTTAACTGGAGGAAACGCAGCATCCTGCGCGGCGGAAATCTATACTGCAGGGACTAACCTGACCTTAGACCTTATTCGTTCTACTGACTCCGGATCGATTTCTCTTCATGGAGGAGCTGGAGACAGTTCTTATGCTGAAATCTACACATCGGGAGCAACGACTGCAGCAGGGACAACGAGAATTGCGATTGGTCAGACCAACGCGATCAATGGGATCTCCCTGATAGGAGGATCCGGTCCAACCAAATCGAGTGCAAAAATCGCTACGCGGACCGGAGGAGATATCCTGTGCACGAGCAAATCCAGCTATACAATTACGGGAGGAACCGGATCAAGCGAGTCCCTTGCGGGGATTTATACAGGGGTCACTTCAGGCTCTGGAAATCTCAATGTAACTGGAACCAGCTACACGTTAAAAGGGGGAGATGTAGGAGGGACTGGCAACAATCGAGCAGAGATTTCCACGGTGAATGGAGGATCGATCGGACTCAACTCAACAAGTGGAACAGTTACCCTCCAGGGCTATAATGCGCAAACAAGCGATGCGCGGATTATCACTCAAGTAGGAACTTCCCCGATTACGATCACGACAAAAGGAGCTCTATCCTTGCTGGGAGGAACAGGAGCTCAGGCGGCAGCTGAAGTTGCCACAGTAGCAGGCGGCGATATCACCTCGACCATTACAGGCAATTACACCATTACAGGGGGAACTGGATCGACCGACTCTCGAGCCGGCTTTTATGCGGGTTTCACTTCAGGCTCAGGCGGCGTCTCCTTAAGCGGCGCAGGCTATTCACTTACAGGAGGCCTTTCCGGCACAGGGACGAATTCAGCCGAAATTCTTGCAGCCGCCGCAGGCGGATCCATCAGCCTCACCTCTAATGGCAGCCCGCTGACTCTTTTAGCTCAAGGAGCAACCGCAAGCGATGCACGCATCGCTGTCCAGAGCTCTGGAACCATGATGATCAATAACATCAGCACTTTTTCTGCAACAGGCGGTTCCGGAACGACAGCACGCGCTATCGTTGCTACAAATCAAGGCGGCTCTATTACGATTACAGGTTCTGGCAACTATACGATTGCTGGAGGAACAAGCGCTAATAATTCCTACGCTGGCATTTATGCAGGACTCTCTTCCGGCTCAGGCAGTGTCACCTTGAGCGGCGGCGGCTATTCGCTCACAGGCGGCCTTTCCGGCACAGGGACGAATTCAGCAGAAATTCTTGCTTCTGGAGCAGGTGGTTTGATCAGCCTTACCTCTAATGGCAGCCCGCTGACTCTTTTAGCTCGAGGAGCAACCGCAAGCGATGCACGTATTGCTACGCAAGGCTCTGGAGACATCACGATCCATAACATCAGTACTTTTTCCGCAACAGGCGGTGCCGGCGATACAGCACGCGCTATCGTTGCTACGAATCAAGGCGGATCCATTACGATTATAGGTACCGGCGACCATACGATGACTGGAGGAACAAGCGGGACTGAATCAAGAGCTGGCATCTATGCTGGTCTTACATCGGGTTCCGGCGGCATTTCAATGGCAGGTAATAGCTATACATTGACAGGGGGAGCAATGGGCGCCGGCTTTAACCGCGCCGAAATCAGCTCATCTGGCGGCGACATCAATCTTACCGCTTCTCTCGGACCTAGCAAACTTCAAGGCGGAGGAGGATCCAATACTGCAACACGCATTGTAGCTAACACTTCAGGCTCTATCTCTTTTAATGCAGGTGGAGCTGTTTCGTTGTTGGGTTCGACAACAGCAACCGGAACCAATGCCCTTGCTTCGATGACAACTGCTAATGGAAACATTGCGCTTAGCGCTTTAGGGCTGCTTACCCTACAAGGGGGCGGCTATTCAGGAACTTCAGCGCAAATCGCTACAGGAAGCGCTGCAAATACCATCACCGCTCAGTCGATCGGCATTACCCTACAAGGCGGAACCGCTGCTGGCGCTTTTGCAGAGATCTCTACGGTTGGAGGCGCGATCAGCATCGATGGAACGACAAATGGCGCTGGAAGCATTTCCCTAGCAGGAAACACGGCTGATAGCACCTATGCGCAAATCATTACCACAGGAACTCCGCAAGCGGCGAACATGATCC
>JAFEGF010000426.1 GCA_018240225.1 Verrucomicrobiota bacterium | reverse complement strand
TAACGGACCTCCATCATCATCTCGCCAGCATCATTCCACTCGCGATGCATTCCATCTTTCTTGCCTGCTGCAAAATCGCCCTGGAATTTGAGGGTCCCGTTTTCAAACCATTCCTTCCGGACCTTGTCCAACTGCCCGTCGGTATAATATTCTTCAACCATTGGATTTCCATTCTCATACCATTCTTGGCAAAGACCGTCTTTGACCCCTTTAATGAGCATCGCGCGGACAGCCGGCTTTCCGTTCTCAAACCACTCTTCAAAGAGGCCATCTTTGACATTTTGATGATAGGTTACTTTGACTTTAAGCTGGCCATTGGCAAAATATTCCTTCTGCTCTCCCTCTAACGCTCCATGGTCGTAATTGTAGTCGATGCGCGGCTTGCCATCGGCATACCAAATTTGAAACCGGCCGTGGCGCTGATCTGCAACGAGGAAGTACTCAGCGACTTTCACGCCTTCTTCTGTGAACTCGACGATCGGCTTAAGAAGATTTCCTTTGGAGTCGTACTCAGCTAAAAAGATCTGCTGTCCGTTGGAAGCGTTCTTCCAATGTTTGCCGAACGCAACTCCATCTTTGTACTCCCCTTCGCCAAGCAATTTTCCATCTTGGGCAAAAAACTGCTCCTTGCCTTGCTTCTTCCCATTTTTGTACTGGACCTTGTAGCTCTCTTTTCCATTCGGATGGTACTTGAGATGGGTTCCGATGGGCTGGCCTTGGTTATAGTCCTGAACTTCCTGGATCGAACGGTCTTCTCCATAGATCACGAGAGCTGGGTTTTTTCCGTCAGAGTGGAGCATTCCGTTTTGATAGCGCAAGCTGGCCTTCAGAGCGCCTCCTTCATACCACTCCAGCGCATTGCCGTGGGGAACGCCATTCTCATAAGGGATAAGAGCAGCTCTGCTCCCTTTTTCAAAATAACGGACAACCTCGCCGACGATCTTCCCGTCCTCATAAGAGATCTCTTCCGATTTAGTGGCATCGGAAAAGTAAGAGACCATTTG
>JAFEGF010000425.1 GCA_018240225.1 Verrucomicrobiota bacterium | reverse complement strand
CAGGATTTTCATCTTCGACCAAACAGCATCCCGCTGACAGCGCTTCAAAAACCCGAGCTTTAATTTGTGATTTTCCTTCTCCTTGCGTTCTGCTGAAGTTAAGTGTAATAAGCGATTGATCAAGGACTTCCATATACTCTTGAAATGTGCAAGGATCTTCGCTTCTGCCCCCTAAAACTTTAACCCTGATCCCAGCTTTTTCCAAATAAGCAAGCGCTTTTACCCGATCAGGATAGTTACGTCGTGCTCCTATGAAACTCACATCAATGGTCTTGATTGTCGAAACTCGCTTTGTCCTAGCTGCCCACAAACTGAGATAATTGGCTCCTACAGGATCTTCATCCCCGTCAACATTGACAGAAAGATCAGAGGCTTGAGCGTATTTTTCAGACAAAATCCGCGCTCTGCGGTCTGCTAGATCGAAAAAGACGCTGATCACAGGACATCCAAGAGTCCTCATCTGTTCAGGAGAAACATTTTGAGGGATCAAACTATCGGCTGGAATAGGAGTGAAAACAACCACGTCCGGACGGAAATTGTTCTTCGCTTCATTAAGAAGAATGCTAATATCCTTTTTAGTATGGAATGCTTCGTCCGTCCAAATCACAAAAGCATCCCCCTTTCCCCATTCTTGAAAGGTATCGATCAGATGAGGAATGACCGCGCTTTCTCCGGTGCCGGGAACTGCATCACCCCATTTATGCGTTACAAAAAGCGCCTTCATTAGATCTCCTGTTTTATGAATGTCTCTATAAGCTGGACTTATTTAAACTCATACGATTTTTCATCCGGAGGGCAAATCGCTTTGCCTTATGCAATTGAAGAAAAAAATAAACTTCTCTTGCCATATGATAAAAAAGATATTTCGATCGATAGGAAAAACTCTGTTTGGATTGCAAGAAACAGCTCCAAATCAAAAAGACACCAAAAGTCTGTTCATCAAAAGTATCGGTATGCTTCAACTTGGAAACGTTCTCTTTTTTCAAAAAACTTAAAATCTTTTGCACA
>JAFEGF010000424.1 GCA_018240225.1 Verrucomicrobiota bacterium | reverse complement strand
CCCGATCAAGATTGGGATGACGGCAGCGCTCACCGGCCCAACCGCTGAACTTGGAACCGAAATGAAGCTGGGAATTGAAATCTACTTTGCAAAGGTGAATGCCACAGGAGGGATTGGAGGAAGGCCCTTGCAATTGATTGCATTGGACGACCAATATGAACCGCGCCTTGCGGCACCGAATATGCGCCGGCTGATCGACGAAGATCATGTATTGGCAATGATTGGAAATGTTGGGACGCCGACAGCGATTGTCACCGTGCCGATTGCCAATGAAAAGCATGTCTTGATGTTTGGAGCGCTATCAGGAGCTCAAGTATTACGTCAGACTCCGCCAGACAGATACGTCATCAACTTGCGCGCAGGCTATCGAGCGGAAACTGAGGCAATGATAAATGGCCTTCTGTCAATTGGCATCAAGCCCGACGAAATCGCTTTTTTCACTCAAAACGATGCGTATGGCGATGCAGGCTATAACGGCGCCATCCAAGCCATCAACGCTGCAGGGTATCCTATCGAAGAGCTGCCCCACGCCCGCTATTCACGCAATACCTTGAATGTCGAAGAGGGTTTGGCCGAACTCCTCGAACTTCCGACACCACCCAAAGCGATCATTATTATAGGAGTCCATGCGCCGGCAGCAAAATTCATTAAGCTTGCTAAACAAGAGTTTCCAAATACCATCTTTTTGAATGTCTCTTTTGTCGGAAGCGATCAATTTGTCACGGAACTGGGACCTGACGGCAATGGCGTTATCGTTACGCAAGTCGTTCCTTTTTTGAATAAAGACCTACCGGCCTACCGCGAATATCAGGAAGTCCTAAAAACATACGGCCCTCCGAACGTTCAGCCTGGGATCCTCTCTTTTGAAGGATTCCTTGTCGCAAAACTATTTGTCATTGGCCTCAATACTGCTGCCGCCAACCGCCAGCTTACACGAGAAGGGATCATCAACACCTTTGAGAACATGAAAGATGTCGATATCGGCATCGGAGTGCCCATTTCATTCGATAAGAACAA
>JAFEGF010000423.1 GCA_018240225.1 Verrucomicrobiota bacterium | reverse complement strand
CCCGATCAAGATTGGGATGACGGCAGCGCTCACCGGCCCAACCGCTGAACTTGGACTGCAGATGAAGCTGGGAATCGATATCTACTTTGCAAAGGTGAATAGCGCGGGAGGAATTGGAGGAAGACCCTTGCAATTGATTGCATTGGACGACCAGTATGAGCCGCGCCTTGCTGCGCCTAATATGCGCCGGCTAATCGACGAAGACCACGTCTTGGCAATGATTGGAAATGTTGGGACGCCGACAGCGATTGTCACAGTACCGATTGCTAACGAAAAGCATGTCCTGATTTTCGGAGCCTTATCTGGGGCCCAAGTTCTACGTCAAACTCCGCCTGATAGATACGTCATCAACCTGCGCGCAGGCTATCGAGCGGAAACTGCCGCAATGATAAACGGCCTGTTGTCGATTGGCATCAAGCCCGATGAAATCGCATTTTTCACTCAAAACGATGCATACGGCGATGCTGGCTATAACGGCGCCATCGAAGCTATCAATGCTGCAGGGTATCCTATCGAAGAGCTGCCTCATGCCCGCTATTCACGCAATACGTTGAATGTTGAAGAAGGATTGGCCGAGCTCCTCGAACTTCCCTCCCCTCCCAAAGCGATCATCATTGTTGGAGTCCATGCACCGGCAGCAAAGTTCATCAAGCTAGCTAAACAAGAATTCCCAAACACCCTCTTTTTAAATGTATCCTTTGTCGGAAGCATTCGGTTTATCAAAGACCTGGGCCCTGACGCCAATGGCGTCATTGTTACCCAAGTCGTCCCCTTATTAAATAATGATCTGCCGGCCTACCGCGAATATCGGGAAGATATGACAACATATGCTCCTCCGAACACACAGCTTGGATTCATCTCTTTTGAAGGATTCCTTGCCGCAAAGCTATTTGTCATTGGTCTTAAGACAGCCGCTGCCAATCACCAGCTCACACGAGAAGGGATCATCAATACCTTTGAGCACATGAAAGATGTCGATATCGGCATCGGAGTGCCCATTTCATTCGATAAGAACAA
>JAFEGF010000422.1 GCA_018240225.1 Verrucomicrobiota bacterium | reverse complement strand
GGGATTCGAGGAATTGACTTCTGTGTTTCAGATACACGGCCAAAAACAAATCCATGGAAAGGTCGAAAGCATAAACCAGAATCAATCGAGTTGATGCGAAAAGCGCATCTAGGGAATACGAATGGTTCTGGAAAACGTTCAGATGAAACAAAGGCTAAGTTTTCAACTATTAAAAAAGCAAACCCGCCTAATTTTTGGCTTGGGAAGAAACGATCGCAATTAACAAAAAATAAGATTAGACTAACTAAATGGTCTAAACGACTAGATCGTTTTTCAGGGGTTTTGAATGGCTACCAGTAATTCATTTGCATTCAATCCTCCCATCGGCATGTTGACGCTCAACGCGTTTTCGCGTTGTGGCATCAAACGAACTGAGGTTCTTGCTGAGCACATGGAAAATGCTTGGATGGAGTCTAATCTCCTACAAGCATCTTGGGGAGCTGACGGAATCACTTGGTGGACAGTAGAATTGATTACACAGCCTCTAACGGCTGGACAATCTACTTATACAGTCCCAAGCAATGTTGTTTCTGTTTTGGATGTCTACATTAACAATGGATCATCTAATCGATTGATATTTCCGTTCTCGCGGACAGACTTCGCAAGTTTAGCTACACCAAACCAGATTGGATTCCCTACCACCTTCTGGTGGAATCGTGTCATCCCATCTACTATTACCTTGTGGCCGGTACCGGACAACACAGCCGCATATACGATGGGTTACTACGTCTACAATCAGATACAGGATGCGACGCTGCATCAGGCTGGTAACGCGAACGTCCCCTACTTCTGGCTAGATGCTTATACAGCCGACCTCGCTCACCGACTATCGCGGCATCATGCCCCGGCTCTTGAAGCTATACGCAAAACCGATAAAGTTGAAGCTTACAATACAGCTTGTAAGCAGGTCGAAAACGAAAACATGTATGTCACGCCTGGTCTCAGTGGTTATTTTAGATCATGAATCATGCAATCACAGTCTTTGATATTGTAGCTGCTTTTGGTGGACTTGCTATTGTAGGC
>JAFEGF010000421.1 GCA_018240225.1 Verrucomicrobiota bacterium | reverse complement strand
TTAAGGCCTAAGCTGCGCAGCAAAAAGGTGAGCGGCTTGTTCACGACTTCGCTTTCATCAAGGCGCCGCGATCCGATAGCGACCGCTTCCTGCCCTTTCTCTTTTTGCTCGAACGCATCGGCAAGGAGGTTGCCCATTTCCAGGATGCTGATCTTGTCGGAAAAGTCGATGAAGGAAACAAAGTCGTGCTCATCGGCAACGGCGCTCATTCCAAAGCGCACTGCGCTCGGTTTGCCTGATGCATTATCTTGGACGAGCTGTCTGCCGTGGACTGTAGCAGTCTCATTATCTTTAAGGACTTGGTCGATATGCTCTTCAATTCCCGATGTGCGCTGGCCGCGCGCATCGACGACGATCACATCCCATTGGATTTGGGAGAGGTGTCCGAACTGTTCTTGTAGATCTTTTAACTTTTGACCGAGGACGTTGTCGACAAATGCTGCAGAAGTCCCATCCATGTTGTACTGGAGGACTACGGCCACTTTGCGCGTCTCGCCCCTGTCTAATAACTTTTGGTTCATCTCTTCGAGCCGCGCTGTTCCTTTATCGATCCTTTCCCAGTTCAATTGGATCGGTTCGCGAGGAAGGGGAGGTTCTGTTTTTTTGAGGGTGTTTCCAGCTTCGACCCACGCAGAAAACGCCTCTGCAGAATCTATTTCCGGATGGGCGGTCTTAAAGTCGTAGAAGGAAGCAAATCCTAATTTCGAGATCAGGCGTGTTGCCAAACTATCGCCGACGAGCATCGAGACGATCACAGGCGCATAAGATGGATCTTTGTGGAGAAGCTCGATCACATCGAAAATCTCAGGGAACTCTTTCATGAAGAAGGCGAGAAAATCTGACTCTTTAAAATTATCGACAATAGCGATGATCTGATCGGCCAACTTCTGCACATCTTCCGCTGTGACCTCGTTGGCTGCTAATTTACATAAAAAGCTGCATAGGGAGCTGACGAACTGGCGCCATTCTTTGGGAGACAAGGTGTTGTATAAGTCTAAGGAGTGCTTGACGATCAGGTGCCATTT
>JAFEGF010000420.1 GCA_018240225.1 Verrucomicrobiota bacterium | reverse complement strand
AACTATTCTGTTGAACAATGCAAACTTTCATGGGGCCATGCAAATTTCAGTTGCCTTCAATCTAGCTTGCTGCACGGATAAAATATCGAAGTTTGGAAAAGATGCGATCGCTTTATTGAACTTCTCTTGTTATAACAATAACTATCTTTACTACCGCGCTGCAATCGATTCTTTGGAGAAAGGCACACCTTATTTACCTTATCTTTCTTTAGTATGGCGCGACATCAAAATGACCCATGAACACTTAACGAACGATCCCTCTCTGCAAATGAAGATCTCCACGCTAGAGAGCCTATCGCATTCTGTAAAGCTTCTGCTCAACTTCCGAAAATCATTCTATGCCGAGCCCAATTGGAAGCAAATGACGTCCTTTCCCCATTTTCTCTTTCATCTGCCCGATGCAGAACAGCAGAAAAGCTGATCGACTTATATTTCGAGCATTGCTATTTTTCCTCCATAACAAAAGAGTCAACAATATTCCTTTCAACAAAAAAATATTTTCTTATTCTGTTCGCGACCATTCTTCCATTTGGAGCTTATGCTCAAACTCAACTCCTCCAGCCGGCCCATAAACCGCCCATCTTGACAACAACTGCGATTATCGAAGTCCATGAAGGTGGTGAATTTAAGGGAATTGTATTGATCGAACGGGGAAAAGCTCCTTTCGGAAAAGCGATTCCAGGAGGAAAGGTAGAATATGGCGAAACCGTTGAAAGTGCCGTAAGAAGAGAAATGAAAGAAGAGGTCAATTTAGACTTGCACGACCTTAGGCAATTCCATGTTTATTCCGATCCCGCACGAGATTTTAGGCACCATTCTGTCGAAGTGGCCCATCTAGCTATCGCCCACGAAATTCCCACTGCAGGCGATGATGCGGCAAAAGCATTTGTGGTCAAGTTAGAAGATATTCCTTGGACCGAGCGGCTGTGTTGAAAAATTCTCTTTCAACGCAACGAAATAAGGTGGTGGTCGCCCCTACTCCCTGCCTTTAGGCTGCTGCTCTCATCATTTTGTTCAGAATTAAGCATTTCAGCCTACTTTCCAC
>JAFEGF010000419.1 GCA_018240225.1 Verrucomicrobiota bacterium | reverse complement strand
GTGAATAGAGTCCCTCCGTTCACCAATGTGAGATTGCCCGAAGGATCGCCTAAATTAATATCGTTTGAAATACTGAGCGTGCTTGTCGCTCCGCTGATCGTCGTCCCGCCGGTGTATGTGTTGGAACCTCCAAAGGCGATCAGTTGCGGTCCGATGACTGTCAATCCTCCTCCGCCTCCTCCGCCAGCGCCTTGATCGCTATCAATATTGGTGTTGATCGTTAATGGATTTGCGACAGCCTGCAGCGTCGTTGCGCTTCCTGAAGAAAGAAACAGATCATCACCTCTTCCAATCCCATCTTTACCATCCCCGGAACCAGAACCATAGATCGAGCCCCTGCCTCCTTTTCCTCCAGATGTCTTATTATTCGTGAAGACCGGGTCCGTAATGGTTAATGTAGCTCCATCGGCAACGAAGATAGCGCCTCCAAGTCCTGCACCGCCGCCGCCGCCCACACCGAGTTTAAGGGCTATGCCGCCGCTTCCACCGCCAAACACGCTTGTCGATGGAGTGGACGGTCCAAAGAAAGAACCGCCACCACCGCCGCCGCCTCCTCCAAATCCGCCGTTGCCGCCAGAGCTATTTCTAGCTCCTCCTCCCCCTCCGCCTCCATACCCTCCATTGCCGCCAGATCCTGGCGAGGAGCCTCCGCCGCCGCCCCAAGTTCCCCCATTGCCTCCATTGCCGCCGGAAATTCCTTCGGTTTCTGCGAAGGACAATGCTGCAAATCCGCCGCCGCCTCCGCCGCCTCCGCCATATCCTCCACTCCCCCCTCCGCCAGGGTTTCCTGCTCCGTAAGCAAGGCCAGACTGATTTGGCCGTCCGCCAGCTCCGCCGCCGCCTCCTCCTCCTCCAGTCGCACCAGCGCCACCGTTGCCGCCAGGACCTCCATCATTGCTTGTTGCTGAGGGAGAATCTTGCCCAAAACCTCCTCCAGCTCCAGGCGACCCGCCGCAATTCCCATGGTTTCCAGCTCCACCTTTAGCGCCGGCTCCGCCGCCGCCTCCTCCTCCATTAGAACCACCTGTTCCGCCTGTTGAAGAACCAGAGCCAAGCATGCAGCCG
>JAFEGF010000041.1 GCA_018240225.1 Verrucomicrobiota bacterium | reverse complement strand
ATGCTCCTCTACATCTTCACAGGCTTTGAAAACTATGAGCAAGTGGCGGTGCGCTATCTGAAAATGACCCTCTCTTCGCCTCCTATGCTTGCAGTAGCGCTGTTCACCATCCTCATTGCTGCGCCAGCTATCGAAGAGTTCCTGTTCCGCGGGTTTCTGCAGACCTATCTTAAAAGATACGTGTCTGTCAAATGGGCGATCGTCCTTTCTTCTCTCTGTTTCGCCCTGTTCCATTTGGCGCCTAGCCAAGGGATTGGAAACATTTCGCTTGTCGCATCGCTTTTCACCTTTGCCCTCTACCTCGGCTTCATCTACGAGCGTCAAGCTTCCCTCTTTGCCTCCTTTGCGTTGCACATGACGTTCAATACCATCAGCACATTCCGGATCATGTTCTTCCCCGATTCATAAATGAGGCAGCTGCCTCAAGCGAATCAAATAGTTATTTACACAAGAGGCTGAATGGAGTAACTTAAGGTTGTTCCAGACTCTTCATGCCTGAGGTCGTCATGTTCAATCCATCCCGTTTTTTCATTAGAGGCAGTTACAAAGCTGCTTTGCACGGAAAAATCGATGATTTTGATGCCGGTTACAAGTGGCAGCAAAGCTGCCACGCTCCATTTGACGCGGTCGACCCCAAGAGGGTCGGCCAAGGAAAATGGATGAAAATGGCCTCAAAAGGGCGATTTTACCGGGCAAATGAGTTTTGCAACCGCCTCATTAACAAAACCACAGCGATCCTGCTCAGTCTTTCTGTGCCCTGCATGGGGGCAGAAGCCGATTCTCCATCAGATAATATCGCCCAAATGGTCTCAGACCATACACGTTTTGCAACCCATTTTTATCAAGCTGCAACCCCCTCAACGCCTTCCAATATCGTTTTTTCCCCCTATTCGATCTCCACCTGCATGACCATGGTGTTTCTAGGCGCGCGCGATACGACCGCCGATGAGATCCAAACCACCCTCTACCTTAACTTGGAACGGGACCTAATCCCGAGCACAACGCTAGCTCTGATACAGCAGCTCGAAGGGAAATCAAAAGATGCAACCGGATACCAGCTCAAACTTGCCAATGCGGTTTGGGTCGATCAGCATACCTACATCCTCTCCGATTACAGCCACACCCTGGAAAGCGCATTCCGCGCCAAGATCGACAGGATCAATTTCCAGCAAGCAACCAAAGCAACGGAGACTATCAACCGCTGGATCTCCGATCAAACCTCCAGTAAGATCACCGATCTTCTCCATCCTGGCGATATCGATGATAATACACGCCTTGTCCTGACGAATGCCGTCTATTTTCAAGGGAGCTTTACAAGTCCTTTCGATGAGAAAAAAACCAAACAGGCTCCGTTTTACCCGACGCCCGACACATCGAGCACTGTCCGCATGATGCAGCAAACAGGGTCTTTCTCTTATTTGGAAAATGACCTGTTCCAAATGGCGGGACTCCCCTTTAAAAGCAAAAATGGAAGTAAGATCTCCCTCGTTATCCTGCTGCCCCGCTCGACAGATAATCTTCCGCAAATTGAAAACGATATGAGCGATTCATTCCCGGAATGGATCAATGCGATGAAAGGTGATCGGTTGCTCCTTCAAATCCCCAAATTTACAGTCAAAAAACGCTTAGACCTTAATAATATCCTTCAGATGATGGGAATGAAGATTCCCTTCACAACCCAAGCTAATTTTTCAGGGATTGATGGAAAGCTCGATCTGTATTTAAGCAAGGTGGTGCATGAGGCCCTGTTCGCACTGGACGAAGCAGGCGTTGTCGCTGCTGCCGCAACAGCTGCCTCAATCGGTGTCACATCAGTGGGGCCGACTCCGGCGCCGACCCCATTCGTTGCCGACCATCCCTTCTTGTATTTTATCGTTGATGGTGCAAGCAGCGAGATCTTGTTTATGGGCAAATTCCAAGAACCTAAAGACGTCTTATGAAACTCATGCAATATCAAACCGACAGCTTTGGAATGACCGATGTAGGCTACATGCGGACAAACAACGAAGATGTGTTTGAGATTGTTGCCGACAAACAATTTTTTATCCTTGCCGATGGAATGGGCGGTCATAACGCGGGAGAAGTCGCATCGTCTGAGGCCGTTAAAAGCCTTTGCCGCTCCATCCGCTACGCCCCTGTTTTTTCATCGGAAGAACAGATCAGCAAATACATGCTGCAAGCATTCGAAAAAGCCAATCAAAGGGTCTGGACCCTTTCTTTGGAAGATGATGCCTTTTCCGGAATGGGCACGACCATCAGCTGCTTTTTGATCCATGAAGACTGCCTCGTCTATGCCCATATGGGCGATAGCCGCCTTTACCAGTATCGGAACAAGCTGGTCCAGATCAGCCGCGACCATTCCCTCAGAGCTTTGCTGCTGGAAGAAGAAGACATCGACCGGGAGCTTCTCGAGCAGCCTGGATTCAAAAATGTCATTACACGCGCTTTGGGGACCCATTCCCAAGCAAACCCTGACATCGAGGCAGTCCGCGTCCAAGCCGGGGACATCTACCTCCTCTGCACCGATGGGCTCACCGACCTAGTCTCCGATGCAGAGATCGCTACTATCCTCTCCTCAGGAAAAAATCCTGAAAAAACATGCGAATCCCTCATTTCCGCTGCCCTAGAAAAAGGGGGAAATGATAATATTACCGTCCTAATGGTAAAAATTCTTTCACCCGCATGAAACCTCGAATCTATCTCGATAACAATGCAACGACCGGGATCGACCCGCGCGTAGCGCAGGCTGTTGTCCAAGAATTGTCCTCCCTTCCCTCCAACCCCTCGAGCATCCATTACTTTGGACAGGAAGCAAGAAAGAGGCTGGTGCATGCCCGGGAAACGATTGCGCAAGCGCTCAGTATTAAGCCTCACGAAGTGATCTTTACTTCGGGGGGAACCGAATCAATGAACCTTCTGATCCACGGACTCCTCTCCGGCAAACAAAACGCCCATGCGATCACTTCCAATGTCGAGCACTCCTGCGTCTACAATACCCTTGCGCGCTATGCCAAACAGGGAGCAGAAGTCAGTTTCTTGCCCGCTGGACTTTGGGGAGCTGTACAAACTGATGCGATCGCCAAAGCGATCCGCCTCAATACCCGTGCGATCATCCTAAGCGCAGTCAACAGTGAAACAGGGGTTAAGCACGATCTCGATGCGATTGCGGAATTGGCCCTTCAGAACAAGGTCCCCTTTATCGTTGACGGCGTCGCACTCATCGGCAAAGAGAGCTTCCAGATCCCCAAAGGGGTTTTGGCAATGGGCTTTTCAGGCCACAAGTTCCATGCTCCCAAAGGCATTGGCTTTATAATCGTTCGCTCAGAACTCCAACTTGAGCCTTATTTGACCGGCGGGGACCAAGAATATGGCAAGCGTGCAGGAACAGAGAACTTGCCAGGGATCATCGGCGTAGCTCATGCAGTATCTTTATTACATATGGAGCTTCCCGCAGCATCAGAACGGATGAAAAACCTGCGGGACCATCTTCAAAACGAGCTTTGCTACCAACTAGATCCCGTCATCGTCAACGGGCAAGGCCCGCGCGTTGTCAATACCTGCAACCTGTCATTTCCTGGCGTTCAAGGCGAAGACTTATTGATGGCGCTCGACTTGAAAGGGATCGCTGTCAGCCATGGATCTGCCTGCTCATCAGGAGCTCTAGAGCCTTCCCGCGTTTTGACCAACATGGGGATCCCTACCCAAGAGGCCAGATCGGCCATCCGATTTTCATTGAGCCGCTACACGACTCAAGAAGAGATCGACCAATGCATCGAAGCTGTCGTTGCGATTGTCCGCAAGCTCCGCTCTATTTAACCTACTTTAGAGGATTGTTTAAAATCTCAATCTTGCTAAATTGAATTTCAAAATCATTGGGCAAGTTGAAAGTTCAGAAAAAAGGAGGTGGTTATGTCAACTCCAACTCAACGCATCCCGCATCCACTTGATTTTTCCAGTCTAATCAATCTGCCGCATCCGGTTCAAGCCCTCCAAGAGATGCATGTCATTGAAGATGAAGCGATGAGACCTGAATCCCGTTCCCTATTTGGACAAGTAGTGCTTACTGAAATCATTTACAAATACATCTTCAGCTCACTGGACACTCGCATGCTTGCAAGGTTAAAGTCCGTCTCTAAGGAATTTAGGATTTTGGGAAACGGATATGTCCATTGTTTTTTAAAAAGCCATTCGCTGATGAAACTCGTCGAAAATTACGGTTTCGAGCCGGCTTCCGACCTTCGCAACATGGTCATTGTGCAAAAAGCCTATCAAGCTTGCTCGTCTGAAGGACTTGACGAAGGCTTATGCCTTGCGACACTGCATGAGAAGATCTCTGTTGCGGAAGACCGCAACCTGATCAAATTATTCCTCCGTTATGTGAATACCATTTTTGCTGGAAGAATCGTGACCTACTTGAAAAACAATCCAGTAGAAGCGGAATTTCTTTGTCAGCATCCCGAATTGAATGTCTGCTGCATCTCTCAAGTCAAGGATATTCCAGGAGCTGCCAGCACCATCAGAGCGTGGTTAAAAAACCAACAGCCTATCCAAATGAACGTCTTATATCTAGGAAAGCTCCCAAGCACTCACAATGTGCATATGTGCATTGTCCCTCCTGAAATTGCCCATTTCCGTCTGAATATTCTTTTAGCGAACAAAAATGCCTTTACGCTGATTAGCCGCAATGTGGGAGCAGCCGTTAAAGAAAACATCGACCTACGCTACAACCAATTAGGAGCCCTTCCGGATGAGCTGGGATCAACAAATGTCCAAATCGCATACGCAACGGAAGGAAATCCGAAAGAGATGCTCCCACCCAAAGGGTCTCCCCGAACGAAACTGATCGACCGCAGCAACCTCACCTTCCATGCATTAGGAGCTAAGTTGCAAATGGTGATGCTGCCGGAAGCAGTCAAGATTTCTGAAGGGAAATCCTGTGGATCCTAACAGAACATATACCTTTCATGAATATTTAAAAATTCATGCTTGTTAAACGAAATGATATTTCTTTTACACATATCAAAACCCTTAAAAAAAGGAAGTTAATTATGGCAAGCCAGTGTCGACCAATCTCATGCTCCGCTGAATCAGTCTTTCAAAGAAATCAACTTGCTGATTCTTTGCAACAGATTCCAGAGCTTCAATCAGCAAAACATGATCAGATGGATCTGGAATCCCATCCATTATTCGGTCAAGTAGAGTTAACCGAAGTCATTTTTACACAGATCTTTAGCCTTCTTGCCGTTCATGATCTGGCTAGATTAAGAACTGTCAGTACCGAAGTGACAACTTTAAGCAAAGAATACATCCTGTATTATTTAAAAAATTATTCTCTAATGAGAATAGTTGCAGATTACGGTTTCGAGCCAGCCTCAGACCTTCGCAACCTGATCATCATACAAAAAGCCTATGAAGCTTGCTTGTGTGAAGAGGGAAACAAAGGCTTAAACCTTAATACGCTCCATGATAGGTTCATTAGTGTAGAAGACCGCAATCTCATCAAATTGTTCCTCCGTTATATGAATACAGTCATTAATACAGGCAAAATTACATTCTTAAAAAATAATCCAGCTGAAGAGGCATTTCTCCAAGACCATCCTGAATTGAACGTTTGCTGCATATCACAAGTCGATGATATTCCAGAAGCTGCAAAAACGATTAGAGTTTGGCTAAAAGCTCAACAATCGATTGAATTGTCGGTTTTACACTTAGGAAAACTTCCAGCCCCGCATAACACCAACATGTGCATTATCCCGGCAGAAATTGGATTTTTCCGTCTAAAAATCCTTTTAGCCAATAATAATTCCTTCAGGCTTATTAGTCGAAATGTAAGTGAAGCTGTTATCCAAAGAATTGACCTGCGCGATAACCAGTTAGGAGCTCTACCGGATGAACTGGGTTCAAGAAGTAATCAAACTGCATACTCAACTGAAGGCAACCCTAAACGGATGATATCTCCAAAAGAGTCACCTCAAACAACATTGATCAATAGAAATATCCATCACTACTATCAACTGGGTGCAAAAATACAAACAACAATGCTGCCAAGCGCAGTCAAAGCTTCAAATGGGAAATCTTGCGACCCCTAATGGTCTACATCTTTTGAACTTAGAGCAGATTGCTTAAATAAGTTCTAAAAGACTGTCCTGACATGGATCATTTTGGCGCTGAGAAGGGAAGCTTCTTCAACGGTCAGTTCGAACTGATCGATCCGGACCGACTCCCCTTTGGAAGGGGGATGGCCTAAGGCCGCAGCCATCAGCTCCTCTAATGTCTCAGCATCCTGATAGAGCAAATGGACGTGGAACTGCTCATTGAACTCTATTAAACTCAAGTCGCCTGGAAATGACCTGTCCACGACGACGTGGTAGGCCCGAGGGACCATCTCGCCGAAGGACATCCAAAGATCAGACCTTCCGAAAATCTCATCGACGATCTCGTCGAGCGTCAGAATGCCTGTCGCCAGCCCTGCTTCGTTTAAGACGATCGCCAAGCTCTGGTTGTTCCTCCTAAATTGCTTGAGGATCTGTAAAATGGAGGTGTTCTCCGTAATAAACCAGGGAGACCGAGCATAGTCGCGGATCTTCTTGTTCTCGGCCATCCGCAGCAGGTCCCGCGGATAGGCGACCGCTACGATATTCTGAGGGTTCCGATTGTAGATGGGGATGAAGGGCAGGTGCTTCTCTTGCAGGATCTGCCTCATTTCAGCAACCGTGCTGAAAGAAGGAAGAAGCGTTGTGCTTGACAAGGACTGCATCAGGTCTTTCGCGGTCTTGTTCTTTAACGAGAAGATGTTGGCGACCACCGTGTTGAACTCTTTGCGCTCTGAAGACGACGCCAGGGTCTCTTCCCTCTCCTCGATAATATTTTGAAGATCTTCCCTGGACAAGTAGGCGCCGGAGGCGACGGGCGTTCCAAACAACCGGTTGATCGAGCGGCATAAAAGATCGAGGGTCCAGATAATCGGACGGAACAAGATCGAAAAGAACATCAGAAAAGGGATCCCGAGCATGGCGACATTTTCCGCATAGCGCCTTCCTGCCAGCATTGGAGAGATCTCAGCAAAGATCAGGACTATCAAAATTTGAGTAAGGGGGGCCCAGTCGGGATTCAACCCTAAAGAATCGTAAAAACGGCGTGAGCATTCCGAGCCCACGATCAAAGCTGTATTGACGCCGATCAACGTCGTTCCAAATAGATAAGCTGGATGGTTGATCAGATAACTTAGCCATTGGGCCCGTTTCTGCTGCTTGCTGACATAGTACTGCAGCCGGACCTTGTTAAAGGAAACGCAGGCCAGCTCGACCATGGCAAACAACCCCTGGACCACAAGGCAGACGAGAATGAGGATAAGATAAAACTTCCAATCTTCCATGTGACCTAACTTGTCGATAACCTACGCACATACACTCGCCGGACACGCTTTGCATCTGCTGCAAGGACGTGGAACAGGAAGCCGTGCGCCTCGTACTTGGCTCCTGATTTAGGGATGTCGTTCATCTGTTCAGAGAGCCATCCGCCTAACGTCACCATCTGATTTTCGCTAGGCAATGCCACTCCAAAGATCTCTTCAAACTCTGAGAGCTCCATTTTGCCGCTTGCGATCATCACATCTTCGCCGGAGCGGGTAAACTTGCTTTTTTCGTCCCGCGCATCGGCGATCTCGCCGACGACAGTTTCAACGAGGTCTTCCAAAGCGATCAGACCGGAGATCGATCCATATTCATCGACGACCATCGCGATCGATTCTTCCCGATCATACATTTGGCGGAGCAAAATATTCGCAGAGATCGATTCGGGGACAAAAAGAGGCTTTTTGAGAAAAGGGATCACATCCATCGTCGAAGAGATCTTCTCCCGATTGAGAAAAAAGACCTGGCTGGTGATCAATCCGATCACATTGTCGAGGTTCTCTTTGCAGACAGGGATCCGCGAGCACTCTTGGTCGACAAAAAGGTGGATCAGCTTCGACAAGGGATCTTCCAAATCGAAAAAGATCACCTCTTCCCGAGGGCGCATCAGTTCTTTGACTTGGGACTCCTGGAGGTTCAGATAGCCTCGGACAAGCTCAGCCTCGTCTTCGTTCAAGATGCCATAGGTGCGAGAAGCTTTTAAAGCATGCTGCAGTTCATCGATCGAGATCTCCTCTTCTTTTCTCAAGAAAAAGAACATCGCTCGGGAAAGGTAGGTCGTGATCCCATTGAGGACGCGTCTTAAAGGAAGAAGGATTTTTTGGGCAAAATGCAAGAAAGGGGCTGCACGATGGGCAATCGACACATTGTTCGCTAGCCCGATCGACTTAGGAACGACCTCTCCAAAGATCACCGTCAAGGCAAGCGGGACGCCGACGTTCAATGCCCAACCGGAAAAATCCCCAAATATGCTCGAGGAGATGTTCTGGATCATGATGTTCACGATCACATTCAACATAATGATGGTGATCAGCAAGTCTCTTGGAGATGAGAGCAGATGCGCTGCAAGCTGCTTATTTTTGTCCGATGAGCTTTTAAAGGCTTTGACCTTCATTGAAGAGAGCGAGAAGAGGGCAACTTCAGACGAAGAGAAAAAACCGGAAAGGAAAAGAAAACAAAGCAAAAGGAGGATCAACGTGATCACGCTGCCTGCCCATCCTTGGAGGTCGCTTTCGGCTCAGACTGGAAAAAGATCTTCATCTGTCCATCGGGGACCAACCCAAGACCTTTCATTAATGTTAACTGGATCCAAGCTGGATCGCTTTGAGATTGGATTTGCAGGACAAGGTCCTCATGCTCGACTAACAACTGTTCTTTTTGTACACTGAGATGGTTCAACTGTTCCTGCAAACCTTTTGCGACAAGGGCCTTCTTCTGCATTGCCTGAGTATAGATCACAAAACAGCCGCCTGCAAACAAGAGCATCCACCATGATTGGAAGATCACCGACTTCAAGGTCTTTCGACCCGAAGGTTGAACACGCGCCTGTCCCCTGTGATAGGCTCTCAGTGAAGACATAATACCCCATGAGCACTTTCTAAATGCCCTTAAACCGCATTCTTAAGGATAAACTCTTTTTTTTCCAGAAAAACCCCAGCTGATCCAACTGGAGCATGCAACAACCTTAAAATCAAACACTTAAGCCACAGGGAGAGTAATCTTAGTCTGCCCCATGTATTTCCCCTTCCTGTCTGCATAGGAAGTTTCGCAAGCCTCGGAGCCTTCATAAAAAAGCACTTGGGCAAGCCCTTCGTTCGCATAAATCTTGGCCGGAAGCGGCGTCGTATTCGAAATTTCCAACGTCACATACCCTTCCCATTCCGGCTCAAAAGGGGTCACATTAACGATGATCCCGCACCTCGCATAGGTCGATTTCCCGATGCACATCGTTAAAACATTGCGGGGGATCCTGAAGTACTCGACGCTGCGGGCCAATGCAAAAGAGTTCGGAGGAATAATGCAGGTATCGGCTTCGATATGGACGAACGCGTTTTCGCTAAAGTTCTTTGGATCGACAAGCGAATTGTACAAGTTTGTAAAGACCTTGAACTCATTAGCGACTCGGAGGTCGTAGCCATAGCTGGACAATCCAAAACTGATGACCTTCTCCCCTTCTACATAACGGACTTGATTATCAACAAAAGGCTCGATCATCCCATGCTCTTTCGCCATATGCCGAATCCAACGATCAGACTGCAATGCCATATATTCCCTAACTTCAGATTATAGAGGCAGTAGCAAAACTCATTTGCCCAGCAAAATCGCCATTTTATTGCCATTTCCACCTATTTTCCTTGGCCGGCCCACTTAGGGCCGACCTCGTCAAATGGAGCGTGGCAACTTTGCTGCCACTTGCAACTGGCATCAAAATCATCGATTTTTCCGGGCGAAGCAGTTTTGCCACTGCCTCTCTATTTTTCGGAAAAAATAGATATAGCTGCGGGACAAATTTTGCGCTACACTTTTTCATCAAATTAGTCATTTACATAGACAGCCTCAAAAAAATCAGGATTAAGTTCACTAAAAAGTTTTGAAGAAACAAGAAATAGATATTTTAGTCGATCTGTTGAATGTCTATGTTTTCTAGATTGACCCTGCGAGTCGACGCGAGCTGGGACCCGCCTAATCGAGACGAAGTCCGGGCGGGCTGCAAAGACACGAAAAAGGTCCAGTGGACCTTTAGAGTGCAAAGCTGGTGAAGCAGCCTTGGCTGCGAACTGGGGGCTCGAGCGCAACAAGCAGCCGATGGCTGCGGAGACACGAGAAGGTCCGGCGAACCTTCGCAGTGCAAAGCAGGTGAAGAGACCTTGGTCGAGAACTGGAGATCGCACAGCAAAATTGCAGCGCAGGAAAGCCCGTTAGGGCGGCGGGCTGTTGAAGACATGAGAAGGTCCGGTGGACCTTCGTAATGCGAAACAGGTGAAGTGCCCTTGGGCACGAACTGGGCTCCGAAGGAGGTGCTTTGCACGGACCGATTCCGAGCACGTGATTTGGCAAAGCGAGCTGAGTCTCAAGAAGGCTAGCTGGCTGCGAAGACACGAGAAGGTTCTGCGAACCTTCGAAGTGCATAGCAGGTAAAGCGCCCTTGGGCGCAAACCGGCCCCCTAGGGGTGCGGACACGCAGTGCCGTGTTTCCGACATATGATATAGCGACTTCTAAAAAAATTTAGCCTTATCTCTATTAATTACTCTCCGATCACGCAGAATTTGCAAAATTTCTAGGAGATAGATAAAGTGGACTCATGCGCTACTATCTATAGAGAATTATGAACGAACCATTCATCCAATCTTCGTGGACAAAGCAAGATGAACCTTTCGAGGTGCCTCTGCGTCCGCAATCCCTTGTCGATTTTTCAGGTCAGGACTCGGTGCGCGAAAGGCTCGAAGTGCTGATCGCTGCAGCAAAAAAAAGGGGCGAGCCTTTAGGTCATTGCCTGTTTTACGGGCCGCCGGGTCTTGGCAAGACGACCCTTGCGAACATCA
Organism: Verrucomicrobiota bacterium; assembly: GCA_018240225.1. GTDB lineage: Bacteria > Chlamydiota > Chlamydiia > Chlamydiales > Rhabdochlamydiaceae > Acherontichlamydia > Acherontichlamydia pituitae. The sequence goes on along the minus strand of JAFEGF010000041.1, from coordinate 4,161 downwards.
TCGCAAAAACGATGGGAACCCAGCTCGTCGTCACGTCAGGACCTATCATCGAAAAGCCAGGAGACCTCGCAGGGATTTTGACGAACCTCAAAGAAGGTGACATCCTGTTCATTGACGAGATCCACCGGATGAACCGAGCTGTCGAAGAATACCTCTATCCTGCGATGGAAGACTTTTCCCTCGATCTCATCATCGACAGCGGTCCTGCCGCGCGCAGCATCCAGGTCAAGCTAAACAGGTTCACATTGGTCGGCGCAACGACCCGGGTCGGCCTGCTGAGCGCTCCGATGCGTTCCCGCTTCACCTTTAATTGCCGCCTCGATTACTATGATCCCGAAGTCCTTGAAAGGATCATCACCAGATCAGCACACATTCTGAACATTGAGATCGATAAATCAGGAGCCTTGTGCATTGCAGAGCGCTCGCGCGGAACGCCGCGGATCGCCAACAACCTGCTCCGATGGGTCCGCGACTATGCTCAGATCAAAGCGAACAGCAAGATCAATCTGAAAACTGCGGAAACCGCTCTGGACATGCTCAGCATCGATCATCGGGGACTGGATGAAATGGACAAAAAAATCCTCAATGTGATCATCGATCATTATCAAGGCGGCCCTGTAGGGATCAGCACCCTATCTGCGGCCCTTTCAGAAGAGGCCCATACTTTAGAAGAAGTTTACGAGCCTTTTTTAATGATGCAGGGATTTTTAAAGCGCACATTGCGCGGTCGGGAAGTCACCGCATTGACCTATCAACATCTCGGGCGAGCTTTGCCCCCAAAATTTAATCAGGGAGTTTAACCATGAACTGGATCCACACTATAGTCGCATGCAGCCTTTGCGCTTCCGCTATTGCGCCATCTGTTGCGATGTCCGCAGCCACAGCGCTTCCAACCGATCTTTCTCAACAAGCAAAACCTGCGACGATCAAAGTTTTGATCGCGCGGCACAAAGACAACGTCCTTTTGGAAGTCAAAGGGCGGTACATGGTCTATGATCCTGTAACTGGCCTTGAGGTCGGCAGCGGGATTTCAGCAAAACGCGCCCAAGTGATCCCTTGCCAAGAAGGCCTCCAATGGAAAGAGCTATTCCCAGGGATCGGCCAGATCAGGATCATGCCTGGCGACTCCCAGAGCACAATCCTCGTCGATGGGATCGAATACCGCGGCTGCGTCGAGCTTTACGACGTCAACGGCAAGCTCAATGTCGTCAACGAAGTGGACATCGAAAGATATCTCAAATCGGTCATGACAACCCAGTTTTCCCAGGAATACGATGAAGAGGTGATGGAAGCAGTCGCCATTATTGCCCGGACGAACGCCTATTATTTGGTCAATCGCAAGCCCAACGCATATTACCATGTGGAAGCGCAGGAGGTCGGGTACCAAGGACATGCTCTGACATTGCAAAACCTGCATTTGGACAAAGCGATCAACAATACCCGCCATGTCGTAATGACCCACCAGCGCCAGCCTTTCGCAGCCACCTGGACAAAAGACAGCGCTGGAAAAACAGCTGACTACGCAGCTATTTTCCGAAAAGCGATCTCGACACCGCATGGCGTCGCTTCCCCTTACGCAGCCCATGAACGTTCGAAGCATGGCTGGTCCTTTGCCGTCTCTAAACAGGAACTGGCACGTGTTGCCGCAGCAGGGAAAGTCACTGCTGTCGAACTTTATCAGGATAAAGATTCTGAGAAAGTTTATGGCGTTCGGATCAAGGATGGGGAAAAAGCTCATGACATCGACTTCTTTAAGCTCCAAAACGCCCTTGGCGCTAATCGTCTGCGAAGCAATGATTTTACCATCAAGCTCAATGGCGACCAAATTGTGTTCAATGGATTTGGCGAAGGGCATGGAGTAGGCCTATGCTTGCTCGGCGCGCTCTCGATGGCAGAGCATGGAGCGAACACCCAAAAGATCTTAGCGACCTTTTTCCCGGATACGAAATTGGAGAACATCCGCACGTTTTCATCCGACGCTAGATAATCAGGTTTTCTTAGCTTGACTTTGTACATGTTTGGTCCGGCCAGTTCGCGCCCAAGGGTGCTTCACCTGCTCCTCACTGCGAAGGTCCCCCGGACCCTCTCGTGTATCCGCAGCCTCGAAATATTTGCTTTCGAGGGCGTTTATTTAAACGGGAAGGGGTTAAAAAACCCCTTCCCGTTTAAATAAATCGACCAGTTCGGCCGGAGGCCGAACGCTCGAGAGGAAATAGGCGAGGCTGCGGAGACACGAAGAAGCTTCGGTGAAGCTTCGCAGTGCATAGCAGGTGAAGCGCCCTTGGGCGCGAACCGGTCGGATCAAAAAATGTGCAAAGTCGAGCTTAGGATTGTATGTCTTGCATAGCAGGAACGATCTACACTGAATCAGAAATTGGCGAGTGTCTTACTAAAAAGATGCTCGCCTTATCTCCTAGTTTTCCTAAAAAAATCACAAGGGACGGCCGATTTGAATTAGGATCGGACCGCTTGATGCATCGCCATGCTCGCAAATTAATCCTTTTTGAAGGCCGCCTGAATAATTTTTCTGAAATTGTAAAAAGTCTTGAAGAACAACAGATCAAACTCATCGAGCCTTCCCCGGAAGAGGTCATCGGACACCTCTACGATCTACACAAAGAAAACCTACCCTTGCTCCTCGACGGATCTTTTGCCATCGCTATCTTAGACCTTGAGAAGCATGAGCTTATCTTGTTCCGCGATCGGATTGGCGAGCAACCGCTCTACTGGTGCCTGCATCAAAATACTTTTGTCTTTGCCAATTCCTTGAAGAGCATCCTAAACTCTGATCTCATCTCGAGATCGCCTGATATGGAAGCCTTTTCCTATTACATGGCCTTTGGGTTCATTCCTCAGGAAAAAACCCTTGTGCGCGGCGTCTTTAAACTCCAGCCAGGACACTATTTGCTCTATACGCGCGACAACAACCTCTTCATACGTCCCTATTGGGCATACAGTGCGTTCATCCAAAATAAGAACCCTAGCGCACGCAAAGAAGATCTTGAGGAACTGATCCGGGACAGTTGGAAGTCCCATTTGTCCGCTGCCCACTCCCCTGTCCTATTAAGCGATTTCAATGAACCAGCGACTTATATTGGCCAAGGACTGCATGAGAGCATTTTAACCGTCTGTCCCAATCATCCCGCGTCCATTCAACCAAGCGAGGTCATTCAACAACTGCCGGAAATGATCTGGGCGCTGGACGAACCGATTGCCGACTTGAACTTTCCAGCTCGCTATTTCCTCTGCCGATCGCTCAAGGAACAGCACAAGACAGATCTCTTTTTTTCAACAGGCTCGCCAGAATGGTTATTTCAAGAGATCCAACCGCCCCAGATTTCCCACTCTCCCGCCTACGACCGCTTTAACCGATCGCTAAAGAAACATCTCATCATCCCGCTGCTTTCTCGCATCCACCTCAAAAGCGCCTATGCCATGCTGCGCTCCGCTCACACCCATCCCTGGCACAAGGCTTTTTTAAGCCAGTCCGCCCTCTTCACATCCGATGAGTTTGAGGACTTGCATTCAACACTCCTAAAACCGATCAACCCTGAAATATTTCTCCACCGCTTTCCAGCGCTTGAGAAATTAGGCCCTACTCTAGGATCCCTTCTCTATCTCTATTATAAAACGAAGCTTCCTTCCGAAGTTCTTCCTACAGAAGTCCGATTGTGCGCCCATTTTGGAATGAAGAGGCATGCCCCCTACCTAAAAGACACGATCATCGAATGGATCGCTTCCCTTCCGGAAACCTCTTCCGGTTTTTCATTGAACGACCTTTTGATGAAAGGGAGAAAGCCTCAGCAAAAAAGGATACTGCCCTCTCTTCCCCATTGGGCGCAAACGATGGAATACAAGCAGCTGACCGACCAGCTCAAATCAAGCCTTCTAGTTGAAGCCGGTATCCTTTCAAGCTCTTGGCTATCCGATCAAATGAAGAATTTCACCAGACATCCTCACCTTTTTTTTCAAGAAGCTTGGGGAATTCTCGTTCTTGAAACATGGTTCCGCCTTTATTTTGAACAAACTGCCCCAGTGTGATTATACACAAATAACATGAAAAATCGGTTTTTAGCGCGAACCGGACTTGGCATGTTCCCGATTCTTTAGAGACTGTTAACGAATTTAGTTTCTGTCGATTTTTTGGACTTTTTCAGAAAA
>JAFEGF010000418.1 GCA_018240225.1 Verrucomicrobiota bacterium | reverse complement strand
ATGCAAACATTGCCCACGATCATGGATTCTTTATCGGGAACCATCCGACCGATGTCAGAAATGATCTCAAACGGATCCATAAGATTTTAGATGAAGCGACCATGCAGCAACTGGCAGGCGCCGGCTCTTGCGGATCATGCGGCTGCTCATCGTAGACACTGAGGATATATGGAAGCCATTGTTTTAGCAGGAGGATTAGGAACGCGGCTTAGGTCCGTCTGCTCCGACCGTCCCAAGCCAATGGCTGACGTCAATGGGAAACCCTTTCTCTACCATCTCATGCAGTATTGGAAAGGGCAAGGCGTTTCCCATTTCATTTTATCTGTCGGATACCTCCATGAAAAAGTGATCGAGTACTTCGGCCATTCTTTTGAAGGCGTTCCGATCGACTATGCGATCGAGCAATCTCCCATGGGGACAGGAGGAGGACTCCTTTTAGCAATGGATTATGTTGCTCGTTTGGACCAACCGATTTTAGTGATAAATGGAGATACGTATTTTGAAGTGCCTTTGGCTGAACTAAAAAAATTTCAAAAAGACCATGGATGCGCTTGCACTCTTTCTTTGTTAAGGATTGCGCAGAACACGCGCTATGGCGGAATAAAAACATTGCCTTCAGGACAAATCACCAGCTTTAACGAACGAAATGAGATGGAGCCTTGTTTAATCAATGGCGGCTGTTATTTGATCCGTCCTGATTACCTAAATAACTTTAACTCTCGGATAAAGGATCAGCCTGTTTCCTTAGAAAAAGATATCCTGCTTTCCGCAGTATCTCATCAACAAGCTTATGGAATTGCGTTCGATCAATATTTCCTCGACATCGGAATCCCGGAAGATTATTTCCAGTCTTTAAAGAAATTCACAAAATAACACCATCTTTTCAAAGAAATTAATCACATATTCACAATCACAGCTATTTAAAAAAGATTATATATACTTTTATAAAACTAAACATGCTATAATTTAACCAATTTAAATTTATTTTAAGGATTCAATTATGGCATTAGAATTCCTTTCAAGAGTCACTTCCCAACTATCGTTTGAAAATCTACAGCATTTAAAGC
>JAFEGF010000417.1 GCA_018240225.1 Verrucomicrobiota bacterium | reverse complement strand
CGTTGATTTTGGATTTGGCGCCACGAGGTTAGAGCCTCTAAAGCAGGACGTATGCAGCTACGCATACGTCCTGCTTATGGGACTTCAAAATAAGGGCGCAAAAGCCAAAATCAATTATACGATTGAAGTGTCAGCAGTATATCCCCGAAAAGGTTCAGCGAACCTTCGGAATGAACAGCTAAGTAATGCAGCCTTGGACGCGAACTGGTCTTAAAACGCCTTCATCTCCAAATCAATAACCCTACAGAGTGGAATCTATTTGAGCCTGCCAGATCGCAGCTAAATGCTTTTAAATCAATAGTTTGCACTGCCCAGTTAACAACTTAAGATCTTAATCCTGGCACACCTAATTTAAAATTATTTCTTTACGCGATGCCTGCATCATCCAAGTTGATTCAAATATAATTTAACCAGAATTCTAGAAAAATCTTATTATTAAATTAATTTATTTACACAAAACACCATTCAATTGCATATATTATATAAATTATTGAATATATTGTATTTTTTTGTTATAATGATGATGTAATTTTTATTATAACATAATTGAACAGATTTATGAGTATTGAGAACACATTCAAATTCCTTAACCTCATGGGGTGCAACAGTAAAACGTTCTTTCGTTTATTGGGACGCAATAGCCGCGAGGACATTAGCGAGCTAAGACAGAGCATTTTAGTGCAAAAGCAAAAACTATTGCCGATTGTAGGAAAGCAGAGTCTAACGGACGCTCAACCAAGTACAAGCGAACCTTCTTCATCCGGCAGCCATTCAATGGAAGCTGATCGGCACTATCAAGTCATCCGTGGTTGCTCTGAGGCTCTGCACTCTAAATTAAGCGAAGAGACGACGGAAGCAGAAGCTCTCGATAGAGCATGTGTGATGAAAAAAGTCTCAGTTTTCCGGCAGTTTATTTACAAACACATCTTCCACAAATACATCTTATTACCAGCAGTGGTATTGGGGATTGGACTCGCGACCAATCAGATTAAATTGGTTCCTGAGCATGGACTAAAATCGCTCTCAGAATGGATAACAGAAGATGGGGCGCGCTTGGTCTCCTCTGCAG
>JAFEGF010000416.1 GCA_018240225.1 Verrucomicrobiota bacterium | reverse complement strand
AGATCGTCTGCGACCGATTGGAAGCAAGGGATGGCAAAGGGACTCCGATCGTGCGGCCCAAGTATCTCTATAAGCCGCGCGGATAGCCTGGATTTTTTCCTGGATCCAACAGTCTCAGCCATTGCAAACAGGGTTAAAATCCCAAATTCTGATCGTGTTCTCATTGGAACCAGAAAAGAGCATCCCATCTTTTACCGTTAGGGTATTGAGAAAAGATCGATGGCCATTTAAGGTGTGCAGCTCTTTACCTCTTTCAATGTCCCAGATTTTGATCCTGCAATCGGAGGAACCAGAAAAGAGCATCCCATCTTTTACCGTTAGGCAAGAAACAGGGGCTTGATGGCCTCTTAAGGTTTTAAGTTCTTCACTGGTTGCAATGTCCCAGATTTTAATTGTCCAATTATCGGAACCAGAAATAAGTTTCCCATCTTTTACCGTTAGGCACTTGACAGCACCTTGATGTCCAGCTAAGGTTTTAAGCTCTTTACCGGTTGCAATGTCCCAGACTTTGATCGTTTGATCCCATGAACCGGAAAAAAGCCTCCCATCTTGTACCGTTAGGCTTAAGATACCGCTTTGATGCCCAGCTAAGGTTTTAAGCTCTTTACCGGTTGCAATGTCCCAGACTTTGATCATGTTATCCCAGGAGCCAGAAAAGAGTAGCCCATCTTTTATTGTGAGGCAATTGATAGCGTCTTGATGGCCTCTTAAGGTTTGGAGCTCTTTACCGCTTTCAATGTCCCAGATTTTGATCGTGCTATCTTGAGAACAAGAAATAAGTTTTCCATCTTTTATCGTTAGGCAATCGACCCAGTTTTGATGCCCAGCTAAGGTTTTAAGCTCTGTACCGGTTGCAATGTTCCAAATTTTGATCGTTCTATCCTTTGAACCGGAAAAGAGCATCCCATCTTGTACTGTTAGGGATATGACAGCGTCTTGATGGCCTCTCAAGATGCGTAGTTGGTGTGTTCCTGTCCTGACATTACTGTCTATAGCCTTTAGATTTCGATAAAGAGGCAGTGTCAATGGCTGCGGTGGATTCATTGGAAAAGAGGAAGGAAAATGAGAAGTTAGT
>JAFEGF010000415.1 GCA_018240225.1 Verrucomicrobiota bacterium | reverse complement strand
AGTTTTTAGGCAAGCTGGCGACGCTGCCCGACAAAGACACCAAGGTTCCTCCAGCCAAACACCCGTTCCCATGGGAAATGGGCAGGAGCGGCCATCGCAAGGCCACCTCTCAAGCAGAGGGCAAAAAGAAGCATTTTAAGCGGAGCGAGAAGCCGCTCAAGCAGATCTTAAAGGTGATCCGCTAAAGCTCATGACACGTTTTGAAAATGTATAGATATATGGCAAAAAATATGTAAGTTTGATACCATTATGGGATGGCTGAAACAGCATTCGAGTGGGATGATATTAAGAATGGAAAAAACATAGAGAAACATGGAGTTTCTTTCTTTGAAGCTCAGCAAGCATTTTTAGATCCCAACCGCATCATAGCTGAAGATTTAGAACATTCACAGAATGAAACTCGCTACTACTGTTTTGGAAAAGTACGCGGAGCTGTCATGACAGTTCGATTTACTTATAGAGGTAAAATGATTCGCATTTTTGGCGCAGGCTATTGGCGCGAAGGAAGGAAAATTTATGAGAAGGCGAAAACGAAAGGTTAAGTACACCGATGAACCAATTGGCAAAATCAAAATAGTTGATGATTTTTTACCTAGTCCCAAAGAATTGGTTCTAAAACAAGAGACAACGAAGGTTACTATATCTTTGACGAAGTCTAGTGTTGATTTTTTTAAAGATCAGGCTGAAAAATATGACACCAATTACCAAACAATGATAAGAGAGCTAATCGATCAATATGCTGCTCGATTTAATTAGAGAGGAAGTTGCAAAGTTCCATTCGGGACCAATTCCGCTCTTCTCTTTGTCGAACCGTATTGTTCACAAATCGCCCGAGTGGGATAATCAATGATTTTGTGACCACGGACCTTCAAGAAGGTTCTGTGAACCTTCGCCTTTAGGCGAGGGAGCGGTCACCGATTCTTTCTAAAGATTCCAAATTCGATCCATTTGCGTAGCTCGACTAGTGCAAATGCCATGATAAATGTGATCAATGGATATTTCCACTGGGACAAGGTCATTGGAACTGTCTTAAAAAGATCAGGCAAAAGATAGATTGCGCAAAGCTGCAATAACA
>JAFEGF010000414.1 GCA_018240225.1 Verrucomicrobiota bacterium | reverse complement strand
TTAAAACCTCTGAATGATGTCCAGGGATTTGAAAAACTGTTAATTTTCCATGAATGGCAAGATTCCACGTTGTAGATAATGAGATATTGCTCATTCGAAAGAACTGTTCTATAGCTTCGAAAAATAATACGTTACCATAGTAGGGTTTGGGCTCGTAGCTCATAAGGGCTTTTAGATTTTGTTGCACAAGTTGAGAAATTTTTCTCTGGAATGTTTCAGATAAATGGCCCATTCCCATGCCTTCTAAAAGCATTTTCTGCAATTGCGGCATTGAAAGGTTGGAAGATGAAGAGACTTTCTTTGCCATTATTAGCTCAATTAAGAAGATAAGAAGCTCTCGAGGGTCATTTTTCGGAACTAATGGATGCTGTGGGTTAATTGCATCAATTATGCCAAGAAAAGAGGGTGCATGTCCCATTTGTTCAAGCTGTCTTGCAATTTCATATGCCAGAATTCCTCCAAATGAGTATCCACAAAGCAAATAAGGACCGATCGGAGATATTTCCAAGATTTCCTTAACAAGAACGGAAGCAATGTCTTCGATCTTTTGCTTTTGACACACTAATTCACCTAGTTCTATGCCATATATTGGACCTTGATAGCTCATGGAGTCTGCCAATGGTTTTAAAGATAGGCAGCTTCCTTCAATGCCAGGAATAAGAAAGAGTGGATATCCGGATCCTTCTCGTAAAGAGACTAAAGATGAGTTTGTCAGGTTTTGTTGGTTGATTGCTGCTGTTAGTTGAGAAATGGTGCGGTATTGAAATAGCGAATGGAGTTTTAGCGTGACTCCCAGTTCTTCTTCTATTCGAGAAATGACTTGAAGACCAAGCAAAGAATCTCCTCCTAATGCAAAAAAATCATCATCGAGTTCAATTTTTTCAGTTCCCAAAAATTGCTGCCAAATTCTCAATAAAGTATCTTCTGCACTAGAGTCGGAGTTTATAGAATCATTCACAGTAAGATCAGATTTTCTCTTTTCAGATTCCTGAGGAGGATCAATCCAGCAACGTTTTTTTTCGAAGGGATAGGTTGGAAGGGGAATTCGTGAAGGTTGGTCAGTTCCATTTAAATGG
>JAFEGF010000413.1 GCA_018240225.1 Verrucomicrobiota bacterium | reverse complement strand
CGTTGATTTTGGATTTGGCGCCACGAGGTTAGAGCCTCTAAAGCAGGACGTATGCGCCGCTGCATACGTTCGATGCAAGGGGCTTTAAAGGTCCTTGGCACAAGGACCGTCCCCGTGGATGCCAAACTCCAAAAGCAATGGGGAGTTTGAGGTGGAAGCAGTATATCCCCGAAAAGGTTCAGCGAACCTTCGGAGTAAAACGCTAAGTAAAGCAGCCTTGGAGGCGTACTGGTCTTAAAACGCCCTCAAGTCTAAAATCACAAAACCTTACAGAGTAGAATCTATTTAGTCTTGTTAGTTCATAGCTAAATGCTCTTCAATCAATAGCTTGCACTACTCAGTTAACAACTTAAGATCTTAAACCAGTCAAATCAAATTTAAATTTATTTCTTTACACACCTTCTGCATCACCCAAGTTAATTCAAATATAATTTAATCAGAATTCCAAAAAAATCTTATTATTAAAGTAATTTATTTACACAATTCAACATTCAGCTGAGTTTTAAATAAATAATTGAAATTATTATATTTTTTTGTTATAATTATGATGTAATTTTTATTATAACATAATTGAAACAGATATATGAGTATTGTGAACGCGCTCAAATTACTTAACTACATGGGGTGTAACAGTAAAACGTTCTTTCGCCTATTGGGACGCAATGGCCGCGAGGATATTAGCGAGCTAAGACAGAGCATTTTAGTGCAAAAGCAAAAACTATTGCCGATAGTGGGAGAGCAGCATTTAACGGGTGCTCCACCGAGTATAAGCGAAGCTAGTTCATCTGGCAGCCATTCAATGGAAGCTGATCGGCACTATCAAATCATCCGTGGTTGCTCTGAGGCGCTGCACTCTAAATTAAGCGAAGATACGCCTGAAGCAGAAGCTCTTGATAGAGCATGTGTGATGAAAAAAGTCTCCATTTTCCGGCAGTTTATTTACAAACACATCTTTCATAAATACATCTTATTACCAGCAGTGGTATTGGGAATTGGACTTGCGACCAATCAGATTAAATTGGTTCCTGAGCATGGACTTAAATCGCTCTCAGAATGGATAACAGAAGATGGGGCGCGCTTGGTCTCCTCTGCAG
>JAFEGF010000412.1 GCA_018240225.1 Verrucomicrobiota bacterium | reverse complement strand
GAGCAGATCCACGAAACGATCATCTCCCCTCCTGCAGCAGCTCCCATGAAGCCGGAAGAAGAGGCTGCGCCGGTTCAAGAAGAAGTTGCCGCTAAAGCGCCTGCCCCTGAGAAAAAGGACTGGAAAGAGATGATCATCCCGACAAGGATGCTCATCGTCACAGGCGTTCTTGCAGTCGCTGTGCTTGCTGGATTTGCTTCGATGCTGGCCCTCTTTAAATCGGAACCTGTCGCAATCGTCGTCAAAGACCCGAATGATGAAATTAAAGCGGCCCTTGAAGGTTTTTCCGACATCCAGTTCTCATTTAACCCTGCTAATGGAAAACTGTTCCTTGTCGGCCATGTGCTTACCTCTGTGGACAAGCAAGAGCTGACATACAAGATGAACAACCTCCCCTTCGTTGCGAACATCGATGACAACGTGATCGTCGATGAATATGTCTGGCAGAACATGAACGGTCTTTTACAATCGAATGCAGATTGGCAAGGGGTCTCGATCTATTCTGTCTCTCCCGGCAAGTTTGTCATTAAAGGGTATTTGCAGAACAACGACCAGGCCCAGAGCTTGGCCGACTACCTTAACTTGAACTTCCCTTATTTGGACCGCTTGGACAACCTCGTCGTCGTGGAGACAAACCTGCAGACGCAAGTACAAGGGATGCTGATCGAAAAAGGATTTAGCGGCGTCACCTTCCAACTGAACAACGGGGACCTCGTCCTATCAGGACGGGTGGACCAGCAGCAGTCGGCGCAATTTACGGGTACCGTTGAAAAATTTAAAGCGTTGAACGGGATCAGAATGGTGAAGAACTTTGTGATCTACACCACAGCCGATTCTTCGCGGATTGATCTGTCCCAGCAATACCAAGTTTCCGGCTATTCGAAGAAAGACAACGAGAACATGTTTGTCGTCATCAATGGAAGGATCTTGAGCTTAGGTGAGAATTTGGATGGGATGACCATCACAAATATCTTACCGACGATGGTGCTGCTTGAAAAAGATGGATTAAAATTTAGAATTAACTACAATCTGCAATAACCTCGAGTTTCCTGGAGTTTTCTTTAGGAGTCGATTGGAAACTCTTAAATGGAGTGATTTGGTAT
>JAFEGF010000411.1 GCA_018240225.1 Verrucomicrobiota bacterium | reverse complement strand
TAGGGGCCGAACCGGTCTTTAAGCTCGGCAAGGATCCCGTCGACTTCTTGGAAGGAGGTTGATTCGCCAAGGCGGTGGTAGATCTCCATGCGAAGAGAGCCTTCGTTGATGTATTCTTCGGGAAGAGATGCGGGATAGGAGAACTCCATCTTGGTTTCGGTGAAAGAAGGCGAGGACTTGTTGCGCAGGGCCTCGATTGCTTTTTTGAGGAGCTTGCAGTAGAGGTGGAAGCCCACGGTGGAAACGTGTCCTGATTGCTGTGTGCCGAGGATGTCGCCGGCCCCGCGGATCTCAAGATCGCGCATAGCGATCTTCATCCCGCCGCCGTAGCCGGATGCTTCGACGAGGGCTTGGAGCCGCTTTCTGGAAAGCTCAGGAAGTTCTCTGCGGTGGGGAACGAGGAAGTAGGCGTAGGCTGGACGGTTCCATCTGCCGACGCGTCCGCGCATTTGGTAGAGGTCGGCAAGGCCGAAGGTGTCGGCGCGGTCGATGAGGATCGTGTTGGCGTTGGGGATGTCGATCCCGTTTTCGATGATTGTTGTTGCGATGAGGATGTCAGCTTCGCCGCTTTTAAAGGCGTGGAAGACGGTGTCGAGCTCATCTGAGGACATTTGACCGTGGCCGACGACAATCCGGGCTTGGGGCAGGAGCTTTTGGAGCTCGTCGCTGACCTTGAAGATCGTTTCGACCCGGTTATGGATCATGTAGGCTTGTCCGTCTCGGGAGAGTTCTCGAAGGAGGGCATTTTGGATAAGGCCGCTTTCCCGCTCGGCGATGAGCGACTTGATCGGCAGTCTGTCTTGAGGCGGCGTGTTGATGACGGAGATCTCTTTTGCGCCGATCAGCGACATGTAGAGGGTGCGGGGAATGGGCGTTGCTGAAAGGGTGATGCAGTCGACGCCGGTCTTGAGCGTTTTTAAGTGCTCTTTGGCGCGGACGCCGAAGCGCTGCTCTTCATCGATGATGATAAGGCCAAGGTCTTTGAAGCGGACGTCTTTGCTGATGATCCGGTGGGTGCCGATCAGGATGTCGATCGAACCCTCTTCGACTTTTTTCAAGGTCTCTTTGACTTCCTTTGCGGAACGGAAGCGGGAGACAACGCCGA
>JAFEGF010000410.1 GCA_018240225.1 Verrucomicrobiota bacterium | reverse complement strand
CTCGTGATTATTCTGATTGAAGAAACGATCTGGTCGACGAAGAAATTGACTTAATTGATGTTTTTGATCTTATCGCAGAAGACATGAGACAAAAAGATCCGTGAAGGATTTTCTGCCGAGCAGCCCCATTCATGGGCTTTTGCTTTATAGTAGTGATACTTTTCGTCCTGAATCCCATCTACCATAGGCTCTTTGGAAGAGTCGGGATATTGCCGATGGATGGCTGTTGCAGCAAGCATTAATTCTATGGGGCAATATTTCATCAATTCGGTTTTCCAAGCTTCTAAGTCGGGAAGGGATTGAAAGTCTCTACAGGTCGTTCCAACGATGACTAGAGCTGGCTGTTCAGGATCGAAGGCGGAGGCGGAGGTTTCTTGATAGCCATTTTCTGTAGGTTGAAAAAAGAGGGTCGTTTGCCGCACGACTTGATAGTCTTGGTCTTGGGCCTTTTGGTTTGCGAGGAGCACAATGGGAATACGGTTGTTGAACGCCTGTTTCATAAGGATCTGCGCCGTCCAATAGCCTGGGATGCAGTGAAGTCCTCTGTAATTAATGGAGAAATCATCAGATACCATTTCAGCATTGATGGAAGGGATTTCGTAGGCAAGTTTTTGAACGAATGAGACCGATTTCATTGAGATCCTTTCTCTGAGAAATTGGACGAGCTCATTGGCGAAAAAGCGGCTAACGTTATGAAACTCTCTGAGTTTTTTGGTGTCTGTGGATTCGTGCAGGGCCAAGGGAAGTTCTTTTGTGAATGCTTTAGGGGTTTTGATCTTGGATAGAATAAACGATTCGATCAAGAATAGTTCATTATCATGCATTTTGATCTTCATTTCTTCTCTTTCAAGGAAGTCTTTTAGGGTGCTGCCAATAGGAAAAGAATTTTCTTGAAGAAGAACTTCTGTCTTTTTTTTAGCTCGGGCAAGTTTTATCAGTAAGGTATCCGGATCAAATGAAGATCGGGATGCCATCAAAGCCAATTTTACCGCCCTGATCTGACAGGCATTTTCGCCTACAAGAGGGTCGAAGGCGTTGAGGTTCCCCTTTTGCAGGGCTTCCATTGCTTGTTCCGCTGCGACGAGGAGCAAGAGGTACTCTTTTAAACC
>JAFEGF010000409.1 GCA_018240225.1 Verrucomicrobiota bacterium | reverse complement strand
GAAATGAGCATCCCATCTTTTACCGTTAGGCAAGAGACCCAGCCTTGATGGCCATTTAAGGTGTGGAGCTCTGTACCGGTTGCAATGTCCCAGATTTTGACCGTTCTATCCGCGGAACCAGAAAAGAGCATCCCATCTTTTGCTGTTAGGCAAGTGACGTAGTGTTGATGGCTAGCTAAGGTGTGGAGCTCTGTACCGCTTGCAATATCCCAAATTTTAATTGTGTTATCATTGGAACCAGAAATGAGTATCTCATCCTTTACCGTTAGGCAAGAGACGTGGTGTTGATGGCCATTTAAGGTATGAAGCTCTGTACCAGTTGCAATGTCCCAAATTTTGATCGTTTTATCAAGGGAACCAGAAAAGAGCATCCCATCTTTTACCGTTAGGCAAGAGATGGTGTCTTGATGGCCATTTAAGGTATGAAGCTCTTTACCGTTTACTATGTCCCAGATTTTGATCGTTCGATCAGCTGAACCGGAAATGAGCATCCCATCGATTACTGTTAGGCAGGAGATGGTGTCTTGATGGCCATTTATGGTATGAAGCTCTTTACCGCTTACAATGTCCCAGATTTTGATCGTTCGATCAGCTGAACCGGAAATGAGCATCCCATCTTTTACCGTTAGGCAATCGACAAAGCGTTGATGGCCATTTAAGGTATGAAGCTCTGTACCGGTTGCAATGTCCCAGATTTTGATCGTTCGATCAGCTGAACTGGAAATAAGCATCCGATCTTTTACCGTTAGGCAATTGACAAAGCGTTGATGGCCATTTAAGGTGTGCAACTCTTTACCGCTTGCAATGTCCCAGATTTTGATCGTATGATCAAAGGAACCAGAAAAGAGCATCCCATCCTGTACCATTAGGCAAATGATACGGGATTGATGGTCAGCTAAAGTGCGTAGTTGATGCGTTCCTGTCCTCATATGATTATCTATGACTTTTAAGTTTCGATAAAGATCAAGCGGCAATAGCTTTAGTGGATTCATTGGAAAAGAAGAAGGAAAATATGAAGTTAGTAAGGTCGACCACCCCGGAAAGTTGTTATTAAAGATGGTGACAAAAAAATGCTTGCTGGTTAACGACAGGGCATGGAGGTCGCTTAGCTTGTTGA
>JAFEGF010000040.1 GCA_018240225.1 Verrucomicrobiota bacterium | reverse complement strand
GGCGACATCATGATGGTCGAAGACTATGCAAATGACTTGCTGATTAAGGGTTCCTATTTTAAAAAAGGGGACAAGAAGCCCATTTCCAAAATCGAAGATGGCAAAGGCCTTGCCACCCTGTACACAAGCGAAGGGATCTTTTGGAAAAAAATTCCATATGAAAAAGGGAAGCCTCAACTGCACGATGAGTCCAATGCGCGATAAAACGACTTTAGAAACCGCTGAAATCGCCGATGCCTGCGTCGAAATCGGCTGGCACGAAGGGCGCAATGCAAAAAAACTGGACAAGCAGTCGCTCCGTCATTGTTTGCGCGACCTTAGAAGCTCGATTCCTGGAATCAGAAGAGAAGAGGCCTCTCTACGCCTCTACAACGATCTGCTCCCCAAACTGAAAACCTATCGATCGATCCTCTCGTTTGCCAGCAAACCTGACGAGATCGACCTTTGGAAACTCAACCACCAGCTCAGCCGGCAAAACAGATTATTGCTTCCTAAAGTAGTCGGAGAAGTCCTGGAGATCTTCGCTGTCGACGACATTCCGAACCAACTCGCTTTATCCCCTTTTTCCATCCTCGAGCCTATTCCTGAGCTTTGCAAAAGGGCATCGTGGGAATCGATCGAATGCATCTTGGTCCCGGGACTGGGATTCGATGCAGAAAAAAAGAGGATCGGATATGGAAGGGGGCATTACGACCGCTTCCTGAAAGTAATGAAAACGATTGCTCCTTCCGTTGTAACGATCGGCCTCGGATTTGAAGAGCAAAAAGTTTCCGCATCGATTCCAACAGAGCCGCACGACATCCCTGTCGACGAGCTTCTCTTCTTTTGAATTTTTTTACTCAAATCATGGTTTTTTTAGAACCTCGTTCGTATATTAATGGCAAATAAAGTATTAGCATGCACAAGAAAGAATTCTCTTTTAGAATTGCTAGTGATGTAAATAAAGAAAAAGTATTCGTAGAAGTATTTTATGGGGATGATCAATGGGCTGAAATTTCTCAAGAAGAAAAGGAGCCTCTTGTAATATTTTTTTCCCCTTCTGATGCAAAATACTGGGAGCTTCCTTTTCAAGAAGCTTTGGAAGTTCTTCTGAAAGCTAAAGAAAGCTTGTTGAAAGGATAAAGTTGCTGGCAGAGTTGCTGTGTTCTGAAAGCTTCAGTTTCTTAACAAACGGCATAAATGCTGCTTTATTTCTTTCACCCTTTCATCGACGGAACCGGTCATTTCCAGCGCTTTTGCCGTCATGATATGACGCGAGTTTTCAATGATCAATTCTCGTAATTTTTCATCGACCAGCTCTCGAAGAAGCCTATCCTCTGAAGCAGGAACCGGAATACGGTCCGGATTCTCCAGAGGCAAAAAAACAAGCAAATCGATTGAAGGCAATATCTTAGCGATCCGGGATGCCCACGTTTCACTATCGAACTCTATCGCATCTATTTCCGCAACGGCTAACGCATAGCCTAAAAAATCGATCGGACAACGATCGAAAATGGCATTTGTCGAGCTCTCTTTGATCAAAGCGATCGAATACTCCAATTGTTCTTCAAATTCTTCAATTGTTGGAGGATCGGAAAATTGACGGCCCAGTTCTGTCAAAGCCCAATAGGGTTCATCATAAATCTCATATCCCGGCAGTTCCTTTCCAAGGGCCTGGACAAGAGTAGATTTACCAGAGAAATGGGTGCCGGAAACAGCAATACGCATAGAATGTTATTAAGAGTTGCCTGGCTTATCTTTATGGAGAAGTTTCTTCTTCTTCTTCTTTGAAGTGATCTGGATAACCTGCTTTTTTCCGTTTGCAGGCTTTTAGGCCATCGCAGCTATCTGACATAATTAGGCTGCCGACTGCGACATCGGTGCATACCGAATAGGGCTCTCCGCTCATGCAATACCATGAGACAGTGTAAGGCGTATTGGAAGCATCTCCGTATTGAAGGGGAGTTCTTGCGCCGCGATTGTTCGTCCTGTTCCCGTAAGTATCCGTCCATGTCAGGGATTGCCCGGAATCGATGATCACTTCCCCAAGACTCATTCCACTGGCGCTGTCCACAATCACACGCAATCTTTGATCGCTGTTATTTTTAAGGCGTATCGATCCAGCAAATGCAGATGCCGCTGAAAATAACGCCAGAAATAAAAACGCGATGATCTTATTCATGCCGCACTATTGTGTTGTTGGTGTCGCAGATTTCTGAGCTTTTTTCGGCAAGGGACAACTTTTCGATCCGTTAGCTTCTTGCGCAAAGACCCACGATCCAGGGATAACATTTGTATTTACGCCGTATTCTCCGCCATTGGTACAATACCAGAACACACTATAGCTCGACGTCCCTGTATTGGGATCATTTGCAGGACCTGAAAAGGCTTGGTCATTGCTCCAATGCCACTGAGCTTGTGGCGGTACGGTCTGCTCTTCAAGAATCCCGGCAACTCCGTAAACAACCTGAGCTCGGAGAGGAAACGGACTATTGTTAAGCAGCCAAAGCTCATCGCTATGAATCCCTGCATGCAAGACTAAGGTCGCTAAAATCCAAAAAGCTCTCATCGCACATCCCCATTTGCTTCTTCCTTCCGATCTCCTTTATCAAAATAAGCCCATTTAAAATCAAGCTGTCCTGAGCTCGACAGGACGACATTTTGGATCTTAGGATGGTTCACATAAAGCATGGTGTAATGAAAGATCGGCATCACAGGCATTGCATCGATCAGCACTTTTTCAGATGCTGACAACAGTTCTAAGCGTTTGAGGGGATCTGCAGTCTTCGACGACTCGTCAAGAAGCCGGACATATTCGTCATTTTCCCAAAGGGTATTGTTCGAGCCGCCTTGTTTGTATTTGAAAACCTCTAGAAAGTTGATCGGATCTTCAAAATCCGCGATCCATGATCCCGAAGCAAGATGATAATCTTGGCTAGAAATCCGATCGAAATAGACCTTGCCTTCTAGCGACTCCAATTTGATCCGCACGCCGAACGCTTCAAACCACTGCTGCTGGACAGCTTGAGCAATCAAGTGGTTTCTCTCGCCTGCACGGTACATCAAGGAGATTTCAGGGAAGTTCTCTTTCGTCAGCCCAGACTCTGCAAGGGCCTCTTCAAATAGCTTTCGAGAGACCTCCACATTAGCATCCTTAAAATATGGAGCCTTCTGCAGGCCAAAGCAGGTCGGAACTAAACCGGTTGCAGGAAGCTGGTTGCCTTGCGTTACGTGATCGACGATTGCCTTCCGGTTAATCGCAAGTGCGAATGCTGAGCGCATTTTTGAAGTGTTGAAAGGCGCTTTTTCTGTATTGGAACGTAAAAAGTAGGTCCCGAGCATCTCTTTCGTTTTTAACATCGAGCTATTGCGAAGCCCTTTGATCGCTTCTAAGGGAAGGGTGGAAAGAGGGGATCCTGCCCAATCGAGTTCTTTTTTTTCAAACATCATCAATTCGGTCTCTTCTTGGACCATGACCAGTTGGATCTCAGAAAGCTTCACTTGGGCTGCATCCCAGTAGGAATTGTTCTTCACTACTTCTAATCGATCTTGGTGCTTCCACTCCTTCAATGAAAAAGGGCCGTTGCAAACAAAGTTCGCGGCGTTCTGGGCCCATTGAGGATCTTTCCTATCTACTTTTTCATTCACAGGAAAAAAAGGAGGCGACGCCAAAAGGCTTAGCAGGTAGGGAGTTGGGCTTTCCAGTTCCACTTGGATCGTTTTTGCATCTAAAGCCCGAATGCCTACATCATCTAATGAGACCTTTCCTTCTTTAGCCAATTTCGCATTTTTGATCGGATACATCTGAAACGCTGTATCGGAAGGATATTCAGGGCTTAAACACATTTTCCATGCATATTCAAAATCGCCGGCCGTAACTGGATCTCCATTCGACCAGGCCGCATCGCGCAGGAAAAATGTGTAGACTTTCAAGTCATCGGAGATTGACATCTTCTCGGCAAGGGCCAAGTCGATTTTCTCATTGCAATCAAGCCGCGTGAGTCCGTCGAACAGCATCTTCATCAGGGTAATCGAATTCAAGTCCCTGGCTTTTCGCGGATCCAATGTTTGCGGCTCATCCTTAATGTTCATCCGGATCGAGCTGTCAGCAGAATGGCCTTTGTGATTCGAAGAGGGAGATTGGCAAGAAACAGTCCATAAAGCCAGGCCAAGCAAAGCAACAAAAAATTTTAATGCGTATTTAATCATAAGTTCTACTTAAGGGGTTGAATTTGCAATGAACTCATAGTGCAAGCTATTGCCAAAAAATGCAATTCCTACTTGTTATGCGGAGGAAAAGGATCCATTTTGTTTCTTCTTTTGGTTGAAGAAATTTCAACTTCGATGCTAACTTGTTGCTTTCTTTTATTAATCACCAGGGGTGCTAAGCCATGCGATTTTTCGCATCTTAGCTGAGAGAGTCCCTAAAACCTGATCTGGATAATACCAGCGGAGGGAGTGTGAACGTGCGCATAGATCCACATAGCGTCTGGATTGACATCCAGGCGATCAAAAATTTTTCTCCTTTAGTTCATAACATCACCAATTTTGTCGTCATGGAGCAAACAGCTAATAGCCTTTTGGCTATTGGAGCGTCTCCCGTCATGGCCCACGCTTTGGAAGAGGTGGAAGAGATGACGATGCTTGCAAATTGTCTTGTATTAAATATTGGAACATTGAGCTCTTCCTGGGTCGATGCCATGTTCCTTGCGCTAAATGCTGCTTGCTCAAAAAATATTCCCATCGTTTTTGACCCTGTTGGAGCTGGCGCGACATCTTATCGAACAAACGTTGCTAACAAGATTTTGAGCCATCAAGCCGTAACGGTCATTCGAGGCAATGCATCTGAAATTGTTTCCCTTAACGAACGCATTTGTTCTACGAAAGGAGTGGATAGTACAATCGATCCTTTGCTTCATCTCAAGCAAGCAAAAACGCTCGCCGATCAATACAAGTGCATTGTCTGGATGAGTGGAAAAACAGATATTGTCACTGATGGTCTGGCATCCGCTTTTATTCATAATGGACACCCATTAATGGGAAAAGTCACAGGAATGGGGTGCACTGCAACAGCCATTACTGGAGCGTTTTTATCCGTTAATCCAAGCCCGCTAATGGGATCCATACATGCCGCCATCCTGATGGGTGTTGCCGGGGAAGTTGCTTCTAATATGGGAAAGGGACCAGGTTCTTATCAACTTAGCTTTACCGATGCACTTTTCAACATTTCTTTAAAAGAGCTCGAAAAGCGAATGAACGTAGAAATTTTATGAAATCTAGGATTGATCTTTCGTTTTACCTTGTTGCAAGCCAAGGCAATCTAGCACAGGAAACTTTTCTGCGGATCATCGCTCAATCGATTGAAGGAGGCGTAAAGGTCGTTCAATTAAGAGAAAAAGAAGCCTCTTCTCGAGAAATGGTAGCCATGGGAAAAAATCTCCATTCCTTTTTAAAGCCCCTTGGAATTCCCCTGATCATCAACGACAGGGTCGATATCGCCCATGCAGTAAAAGCAGACGGAGTTCATTTAGGGCAATCTGATTTAACGATATCGGAAGCACGGGCCATTCTTGGCAAGGAGGCAATCATTGGCCTTTCTGTTGAAACCATTCCGCAGGTGATTGCCGCTTCAGATGAAGAGGTGGATTACCTCGCTGCAAGCCCCCTATTTTTTACAAAGACCAAACCCAATTGTGAAAAACAATGGGGCTTTCATGGTTTGCAGCACATCTGTTCGATTTCGCCTCATCCAATTCTTGCAATTGGAGGCATTAATGAGTCCAACGTGGAAAGAGTTTTAAGGTGCGGAGCAGTAGGAGTCGCTGTTGTTTCTGCTGTTTTCAAAGCCTCATGCCCCAAAACAGCTGCTAACGCAATCTTTAACAAGATCAACATACATAGGGCATCAAATGCATAAAAACCGATTTTTCACCGTTCTTTCAATTGCCGGATTTGATGGAAGCTGCGGAGCGGGCATTCAAGCTGATCTCAAAACATTTTCCGCGCTAGGATGCTACGGAACAACTGCTCTCACAGCTATTCCTATTCAAAATACTCGCGGTGTCCGAGCCGTTTTTGACATCCCAGCATCCTGTGTAGAAGAGCAGATCAAGGCTATTTTAGATGATATCCCGATCAATACTGTGAAAATTGGCATGCTCCATCGGCAAGATATCATAGAATCTGTCGTGAAAATTTTACGCAGTTATCCCATTCCAAATATTGTACTGGATCCTGTGATGCTAGCAAAAAGCGGCGATCCCCTTTTAATGCCTAATGCCATAGCAGCAATGAGGGACTTGCTTTTTCCGATCGCGACGGTCTTAACTCCCAATTTATTAGAGGCCTCGGAATTGTTAAAACGCGATATCCGCTCAAAAGATCAAATGGAAGAAGCGGCTTTGGAATTGATAGAAATGGGCCCGCAAGCTGTCGTTGTAAAAGGGGGGCATCTCAACGGATCTTGCGACGATTGCCTCGCATTAAATAGGTTCGGAGTTGCAATTCAATGGCTTTACAGTGAGCGCATTAATACCAAAAATACTCATGGTACAGGCTGCACCTTTTCAGCAGCAATCGCTTCTTACTTAGCTCGCGGGCTGCCGATAATTGATTCTGTCAGACTCGCAAAACACTATCTGACCAGGTCGATTGAAGCGGGAGCTAAGATGCAAATTGGCCAAGGCAATGGACCTGTTCATCATTTTCATCATCTTTGGGAATTCCTACACTTTACTTCCATTTAAATAAAAAACAGCCGTCAAATGACATTATTTAATTCAATTTTTAAAGAACCAACATTTATTAAGTCCCGCTCGAAAGAAATTTGGATCGGATGGACCTCTAGCTTTGCAGAGGCTTATAACATGGCCATTTACAATTTCATGGCGCCTCTTCTTGCAAGGCATCTATTTCCCCAGCCCACTGAGTGGAAAGCTTTTTTCTTTTCTTACTCCCTTGTCCTGATCGCTGCCTGCTTTTTCTATCCAGCGGGCGCTTTTTACTATGGATATCTTGGCGATCGGCAAGGAAGGCAGAAAACTTGCATCTATTCAACTCTAGGACTTTCTGTTGCAACCGGCATGATGGCCCTTGTCCCTTTTCAATTTCTAGGAAACAACGCATGGATTTGCATTCTTATTTTAGTGTGCGCACAACACTTTTTTTCTGGCGGTGAGTACCACGGATCAGTCATTTTTTCCCTTGAACATGCTGGAAATCAACAAAATGGGCTTGTTAGCTCCTTGAGCTGTCTATTTGCTGTATTTGGACTCATTTCTGCAAATGGATTAGCAACGCTTGCGCTTTTAAACGACAATTTGCTTCTTGTTCGAATGAGCTTCTTAATAGGCGCAGTTGGAGGAGCCATGAGTTACTACTTAAAAAATCACTGTCAAGAAACACCCGTCTTTATTTCTTTATCCAAAGATCTTTTCAACAAAATGAGTTGGCTTTCCTTTATTAGATATCAAGTCCGTAAGATAGGGATTGCCGTAATGGTTTTTGCATTTTTTATCGTGAGCTACACATTCCTATTTGTCTTTTTACCTCTAGCTCATTGGAACAAATCCAGCTCCTTCGACACTTTGAAATCTTTGATTGCATACGGCTCATTTCTTGTTATCGCTGGATTGTTAGCAGATCGAGCGTCGATCCGAAAAGTCATGCTGACGGGCATCTGTGCATTCTCTATCGCAGTATTGCCGCTCTGTTCGATCTGCTCCGATCTATGGGTTCTGCAATTCCCTTTAACGCTATGCGCCTGTCTTGCAATAGGTCCTATTCATAGCTGCATGCTAAACCAATTTGAAGTGCAAAATCGATGCCGAGGAATCTTTGTCAGCTCCGCTATTGCAACATCTGTTTTTGGAGGAAGCACTGTCCCCATTTGCTTGATCATCCTGGAAAAAACAGGCTCGCTAGCGATGTGTGCAATTTATCCATTCATGATCGCTTTAGGAGCGTTAGCCTGCTTGCTGATCAAACCTTTAGGTACCTGCAAATGAAATTTTCTGATGCTCTTTGGGAACACATAAACCCCATTTATCAAAACATCATCGATCATCCGTTTAATATCGAGCTAGCAGAAGGATCGCTAGATCAGAGGCGGTTTATTTTTTATATCAAGCAGGATGCCCATTACTTAATTGGATTTTCTCGTGCGTTAGCGCTGATTGCTGGAAGAGCAAACGATTCGAACATGATTCGGCTTTTTTTAGATTTTTCCCTTGGCGCTCTTGTTGCAGAAAGGGAATTGCATAAAAGATTTTTAGGAGAATACTTTGATGCAAACCATATTGAACCCTCTCCTGCCTGCATGGGATATGTCCAGTACTTGATTGCAACTGCTGCAACGGCCTCTTTGGAAGAAGGGATCGCCGCTGTACTGCCCTGTTTTTGGATTTATCGAGATGCGGGACGCCATATTGCAGCAAGAGCCAATCATACAAACCCCTATTCGTTGTGGATTGACACCTACTCCAGCCAAGAATTCTCAGAAGGGACCAACCTTGCTATATCCATATTGGATGAGATCGCTGCTATATGTTCTATCCATACATTGGCCCGCATGAAAACAGCCTTCGAACAATGCTCGGTGTTCGAATGGCATTTTTGGGATGATGCTTATAAATTAGAGGTTTTTAATTCAGCAAAACTCCCCAGCAAAATAGGTTAATGAATTCTAAGAGACCTCTCTAAGTTTTACAACGGCTTCACTTGTACAATTCATCGATGAGGTTGGCGACAAGTGCGCTCCATCCTGTTTGGTGGGAGGCTCCTAAACCTTTCCCGGTCTCCGGATTGTAATATTCATAGAAGAGAATATTGTTGATCCAGTGGGGATCCTTTTTAAAAGGAAATTTTTGCCCATAGCAAGGCCTGCTGCCATTTGCATCCAATTTAAATAACGTGACCAACCGTTCGGCAAACGAGACGGCCATTTCATGGATGTTGACAGGCTTTTCTCCCTCGACCTCGACCTTGATCTCATTCTTGGACACGCAAGCGATCTTTTTCAGAGCGTCGATCAACATGTAATTGGCCGGCATCCAGATCGGCCCCCTCCAATTCGAATTTCCCCCTTTGATCTTCTCAAGGGATTCTGCAGGCTCATACCCAATTTTCCTATTTTGGAAAGTAAAGGGATAGTCCTGATGGAACTTCGACAGCGATCGAAAGCCATATTCGGAGCGGAACTCAGTAGGGTCCCAGACATACCTCAAAACGCTTTTGAGCTTGTCCTGGTTCATAACGGCAAGCAGATAGTGGGTCTTGCCGCCGCGCTTGATCGGAATGATGCAATCGGAGATGAGATCGGGACGGTTTTTAATGAACCATGTGAAATTGGCCTTGAACTCGGGGAATGCATCAATTTCATGCTCCTCAAGAAGCTCGATCGCATACAAAGGGATGATCCCCACCATCGAGCGGACGCGGAACTTGTCGAATTTGCCGTCCGGATAGGTCAGGACATCGTAGAAGAACCCATCGCTTTCGCTCCATAATTCGTATTCCTGGTTCCCCCGTTTTTTCATTGCATGCGCAATATACACATAGTGTTCGAAGAACTTTGTCGCCAACGCTTCATAGGCCCTGCTCTCCTTTGCCAATTCAAGCGCAATCCGCATCAAGTTCAAACAGAACAAGGCCATCCATCCCGTGCCGTCCGATTGCTGCAGCTTGATCCCGCTCGCCAGCCGCATCGAGCGGTCGACAACGCTGATGTTGTCCATGCCCAAAAAGCCGCCTTCGAAAACGTTATTGCCTTCGCTATCTACTTTATTGACCCACCAGGCAAAATTAATCAGCAGCTTGTGAAAACACTTTTCTAAGAAGGCAAGGTCCCCTTTTCCATGCTTCTGCTTTTCCAATTCATAAAGGCGCAGCGCCGCCCATGCCTGGACAGGAGGGTTGACATCGGAAAATTCCCATTCATAGGAGGGAATTTGCCCATTAGGATGCTGGAACTGGTCGAACAAAAGAAGCCATAGCTGTTCTTTTGCAAATTGCAAATCGATGAGCGCATAGACCACGCAATGAAAAGCTTGGTCCCACGCCGCAAACCAGGGATATTCCCACTTGTCTGGCATAATCAGGATCCGCATCGAGTTCAAATGGCGCCAGTGCTCATTGCGGATCGTCAGCCGCGATGGCGGCGGCGGTAGGATCGTGTTGTCCCCTTTAAGCCACAAGTTGACATCGAACAGATAGTTCTGCTTGCTCCAGATGATCCCTGCGAACGCCTGCCGCTGGATCAATTTTTCATCATTGGAAGCTCCTTTGGGATGGACAGATTGATAAAACTTGTCCGCTTCCGCTTTTCGAAGGGCAACGATCTTTTCAACGTCTTTTAAAGGGCTTTTCATCTCCTTATTCGTGAAACGGAGATGGAGGACTACCGACTTTTGCGGCGGAATCTGTTCCAGCTTGTAATGCAGACAAGCTTTGGTCCCTTTTTCTAATGGATTGACCGTCTTTTCATTGCTGATGATCTTTCGATGGAACCCATCCTTATAATATTCATTCTTCTTTTCAAGGCCTGCAAACCGGGTCTCATTGTCAGTGAAGAGCATCTCAGCTCCGCGCGGTCCATAGAGGTAGCGTTTTCCTAAACGGTATTCAAAGGAGAGGTTGGAAGGGGAGGATAGTGCCGCTTCATCGGCCATCAAGCATAGGTCGCTGCCGTTTTTTGCTCCCGAGCTAATGACCGGAGCGCCTTGGCGCTTATCTTCCCATGCCCATTGATTGCGGAACCATAGCTGAGGGATCAGATGCAGCGTTGCTGGACGGTCGCCTCGATTGCACACTTCTATTTTGATGCATAAGTCTTCTTCTGCTGCTTTAGCGTACTCGATGAAGATGTCAAAGTAGCGGTTCTTTTCAAATACCCCTGTGTCGATCAGCTCATATTCAGGATCTTTTGTTGTCCTGTTCCGATTTTCATCCTTGATCTTTTGGTATGGAAATTCCTCCTGGGGATATTTATAGAGGTACTTCATGTAAGAATGGCTCGGAGTTCCATCCAGATAGTAGTAGCATTCCTTGACATCCTCCGCATGGTTCCCTTCATTGGAGTTAAGACCGAACAGCCGCTCTTTTAAGATGGGGTCGCGCTCATTCCAGAATGCAGGAGAGAACACTAAAACCTGGTACCGGTCGCACCATCCGGCAATTCCATCTTCTCCCCATCGGTAAGTCTTATAATGGGACATCTCAAACGGAAAATAGCTCCACGCATCCCCGTTCGGACTATAATCTTCCCTGACAGTTCCCCAAGCCCGCTCAGAAACGTAAGGCCCCCACTTGTACCACTTAGGCACAGGAAACTGCTTATTATCTTTTAACCTTTTATGCTCCGCGGTCGTTTCATTTTTTTTCTTGGGCATACTGCGCAGCTCCTAATAAAGCAGTCTGGTCGTTGAGGATCACTTGAACGGGGATTTTGGACAGCATGTTTAAAAACCTTCCCTTAGCGGTAAACGCCTTCATAAAGCGCCCGTTTTTTAATATGCTGCTAATCCTAGGCGCAATCCCTCCTCCAATGTACATGCCGTGCGTCGACAGCATTTTTAAAGCAAGGTTTCCAGCTTCGCTCCCATAAATACTGCAGAATAAATCGATCGTGCGGACGCATGCAGGACATTCTTTCTTCAACGCCATTTCCGTGATGATCCTTTGAGGCTCTTTCTGATTTTCTATGCCAGCAAGAGAAGGACTTTGCTTTTCCTTCTTGGTATCGATTAAAAATTGGTAGATTTGAAAGATGCCGGAACCGGACAGCACCCTTTCGTAAGAGACATGCTCGAATTTCCCCTTTAAATAGCGCCACAGATCGAGCTGCTCCTCATCCGTTGGAGCAAAATCCGAATGGCCCCCTTCGCACGCAAAAGGGACATGCGCCTTTCCGTTCCAATACAATCCCGCTTCTCCAAGACCTGTTCCTGCTGATATCAACGCCCCATTTCCTTGGAGCTTTTCTCCAGCGTTCAAGAGCAGCAGTTCTTCGCCATTCAATACCGTTACACCCCAAGCATTCGCCTCCAGATCATTGATCAACCAAACTTTTTTATTTCCCAGCTCTTTTGAAAGCTCGCTTGCATCGATGACCCATGGCAAGTTCGTCGCTTGGCACCTTCCATTCTGCACCGGGCCCGCAACTCCGAAGCAAGCTGCCTCAACCTGTTTGCCATTCAATGTTTCAATGAACTTCCTGAGCAGGGAAGAAAAGTCGGAAAAATCGGCGCTCCGATATTTTTCTAAAAAAAGAGGATCCCTTTTTTTTCCTTTATCAAAAAAGGCTAACCGAACATTTGTACCACCGACATCGCCTGCAATAATCATAGGCCCCGCACATCTATAATTTAATATTGAGATATGCGATATCCATTTTCTTTTCCAGAACAGATCTTCTCTAAATCGCTTACACTCTATGCTCCAAAAAAGACATTTTTTCTTTTAAACTGTAAAATTACAAAAATTAATTTAGGCCAAAGGAAAAACAAATCCAGGTATAATTTCACAACAAAATTAAAATGGGATAAAAATGATTGAAATTAACCCCTCTTCAATAAGACATATTGAACAAGCATCTGTTGTCCATCCAGCTTCATTGATATCCCCTTTAATCAATACTTCCAACGGCTCGACATTAACATCTCTGGCTGCTGCAGAAAATGATACTTGCTGCCATTGGCTGGTGGAAAAATGGACATCCTTTACAGAAACCGTTTCTTATTATTTTGAGTTGTCAAAAGCTTATCTATACATCTTTTGGTTTTCTTTCATTGAAGTCCTAAAAGAACGGCCCCAAGAGGACAGCTCTTCCGAAGCTAGAGCAACTGAAATCGTGTTTCGAATCGTTAATCAGTACAGAAGTTCATGGCAAGGAAACATAGAAATCAATGCAGAAGTCGGATGCGATCCGCGAATTAATCCCGCCCATTTCTCAAGCGGCCTTATTGGAACAGAAGCGGTTCCAGAACCTCCAGCCGAAGATATCGGACAGCTGCTGAGATTCTTTGAACAAATGAACACAACGGATCCGCAAAATCCTTTCTATCTTAATCCTGCGCTCGTGAATGATGAAGACACCCCTGCAAATTTGGAGCAATTAAGAACTGGCCTAGAGACTTTTCTCAATCAAGTTGAACACAACCAGATACCTCGATCAGATGTGATCAAAAGGTACCTTCAGCATATCTGCCATTTCTTTTCCCAACCCGATACGAGCCGTGAAGCAAAAATCGACTGCCTTCTTGGACTAGCTAGAGCTGGACATAGAGGATGCCCAACCAGAATGATGGGAGAAAGCCAAACGCACTACCACCGGATGGCAAGAACAGTTCAAATCGAAACGCTTCCCGATCAAATTCGCAGAATTCTGCATGATATACGCCTTGGAATCATCGAAGAACTGTCCCAAGGAGATGTCCACCGGCGAGGCGAACTTCTTTTAAGTATCGGCACGCACCTTGGCATCCAGCAAGCAGACACTGCTTATAATGACGATCCTGGATTGATCATTGAACTTGCCCCTCAACGTTCATTCCCTTTGTTCTTCAGAGCTTATACAAAGGAAAAAATTATTGAGGTGATCAAAGAATCCATTAACGGACTGTCAATTGAAGGCAGGCCGGCATGGGAACGTGCTGCTAGAACGATCTCGACAACTCTCGTATCCGAGTGGTTTAGAGATAATGTTCCTGCGGATTTCCAACCAGCTCTTCCGCCTGATGAGAGAGTTGGTTCCTATTTGGAACATGTTCTGGACGCCGACACCAATACGATAAAAGATGAAGCCATTGATTCCATGTTAGCACGAATGCAGATCCTTAACTAAAGATCCGATCTTTTTCCTCTTGACTCAAAGCCCCATCCAGCCCCAATCTTAGAGTACACTTCAAATCCTCAAGGGGTATTTCCATGTCAGACAACCAAGCAAAGAAAAAAGCGTTAGAGCTCGCCATTTCCCATATTGAGAAGCAATTTGGCGAAGGCTCGATCATGACTCTCGGCAAACATTCCGCATCCAGAGAAATGAGCGTCATCAAAACGGGGGCCATCACACTCGACATCGCCCTTGGCATCGGCGGCGTACCGCGCGGAAGGATCATCGAAATCTATGGCCCTGAATCTTCCGGAAAATCAACGCTTGCCACCCATATCGTTGCCAACGCGCAAAAGAATGGCGGCCTTGCCGCTTACATCGACGCCGAGCATGCGCTCGATCCATCCTACGCCTCCAAAATCGGCGTCAACCTCGATGAACTGATGATCTCCCAGCCCGATTCCGGAGAAGATGCGTTAAATATTGCTGAGACGCTTGCCCGCTCCAATGCTATCGACCTCATTGTGATCGACTCGGTTGCAGCGCTTGTTCCTAAAAATGAGTTGGAAGGCGAGATCGGCGATTCTTTCATGGGATTGCAAGCCCGCATGATGTCGCAAGCTCTGCGGAAACTCACATCCACCCTTTCCAAAAGCAACACATGCGCCATCTTCATCAACCAGATCCGCGAGAAGATCGGAGTGATGTTCGGCAATCCTGAGACGACAACAGGCGGACGGGCGCTCAAGTTCTACGCGTCGATCCGCATGGACATCCGCCGCATCGGCAGCATTAAAGGAAGCGACGGAAATGAAGCTGGCAACCGCGTCAAAGTCAAAGTCGTGAAGAACAAGCTTGCGCCTCCTTTCCAATCGGCCGAGTTCGACATCCTCTTTAATGAAGGGATCTCGCGGGTTGGATCGATCCTCGACCTCGCTGTCGACCTTGCGATCATCGATAAGAAAGGAACATGGTTCAGCTACAATGGCAACAGGCTCGGCCAAGGCCGCGAAGCTGCGCGTGAAGAACTGAAGAAAAACCCCAAACTTGTCGATGAGATTGAAAAGGCTGTGATTGCCAAGCTAGCCGATGGAAAAGGGCTGCCATTAAAGGATGCAGCAACCATTGGACAAAGCGCTGGCGAGCTTGCCGAAGTATAAAAATTTTTTATGGACTTTCTGATCAAAGGGATCATCGTCGGTTTCAGCATTGCAGCCCCCGTTGGTCCTATTGGAATCCTCTGCATCAAACGGACGCTGCATGCAGGCAGGCTAAGCGGCCTTGCATGCGGTCTTGGCGCAGCGTGCGCCGACGGAATGTACGGGATCATTGCCGGTTTTGGCCTGACCGGCATTTCCTCTCTTCTCTTAAGCTACCAAAATTGGTTTCAAGCTTTAGGCGGCCTCTTTCTACTCTACTTAGGCTTCCGAATATTTCGTGAAAAACCGGCCAAAACAGAAGCTTCGATCAAAGAGAAAGGAAAGTTTAAAGACTTCACTTCAACATTCATCCTCACCTTGACCAATCCGTTGACCATCCTCTCCTTCATGGCCATTTTTGCAGGGCTGGGACTCGTTCAAGGATCAGTCCAATTCTCTAAATCGATACAGCTTGTCGCCGGAGTCTTTCTAGGATCGGCGCTGTGGTGGCTGATCTTGGCAGAGCTTGTCACACTGTTCCGCAAGCGCGTCAGCGAAAAGCTGCTGCTCTGGATCAACCGGTCGGCCGGCATCCTGATCATCTGTTTTGGATTGGGAGCGCTTTACCATCTGATTGCTTGAATACCGTAAAAATCATTCTAGCTATCCTATATTTTTTGATGTTCTTTT
>JAFEGF010000408.1 GCA_018240225.1 Verrucomicrobiota bacterium | reverse complement strand
CTTTCTTCATGTCAATATATTGATCCTTTAAGGAGGTTTTATTCAATGGGAAAATAAGGCAAATGGGCTGTAATAAAACGGGGGACTCTCTCTTCCAGCCAATATTTCGGTTTCCAGGGCAGCGGGCCTGTCATAAAACCCATATGGCCGCCGCTCTTTTGTAATTCCAGCTGCACAAGAGGGGGCAGGCTGGAGGGGTCGGGAATCGCATCGGAATAAAGGAACGGATCGTTGGAAGCGTGCAATATTAAAGTCGGCTTCTTAATATGCGGCAAATAATAGAACGAGCTGGATTGTTTGTAATAATCTGCAGCGTCTTTAAAGTTATGAAGTTTTGCAGTAATTAAATTGTCGAATTCCCAAAATGTTTCAATACTTTCAATTTTATTGATGTCGATCGGGAGTTTTGTTTGTTTGTTCTTATCTAATAATTTTCTCTTTAATTGAGACAGCAATCTTCTCTGGTAAATGGATGAAAATCCTTTTTGGATCCTGTCTGCAAACCGGTTGAGCAGAAAGGGGGCTGAAATGGCAACGGCGCAGCAGATCGGGGTGTCCTCTTGGGACTCCCCGAGGTATTTCAGCAGGACATTTCCTCCGAGTGAAAAGCCAATGGCGGCAATGGGCCTTGAAGGAAATCGGTTTTTCAACACTTGGACTAGGTGCTTAAAGTCGCTTGTTTCTCCGGCATGGTAAGACCGAACGGCGATGTTGTGTTCTCCGCTGCAGCCGCGAAAATGCATCAGCAGAGGTTGAAGGCCCGCTCTATTCAACGCGCTTAACATCCCTTTTGCATAGTTCGAGTCGACCGATCCTTCCAACCCATGCATAAGGATCGCAAGAGGTGAGGTTTCATTGCCGGCGGCCCAGTCAAGATCAAGAAAGTCATCGTCTGGCAATGTGAGCCTCTCTCTTACGAGTTCGATCGAGAACTTTCTTTTTGCTATGCTTGGCCATATTGTCTGTGGATGGCCTCCGGGAAGCCACCACGGAGCTTTGAATTTTTTGGAATTGTTCACGAATTAAACAGGTCCTTGATCGAGTAGAGGCCGGGAGGTTGCTGGGCGATGAACTCAGCTGCAGCCAATGCCCCTTTGGCAAAGGCATCCCGCGTGTGCGC
>JAFEGF010000407.1 GCA_018240225.1 Verrucomicrobiota bacterium | reverse complement strand
TTGCCCTTGCGCCAAAACAGCTCAAGAACATCTCCCTGATCCAATTCACAAAGCTTGTAAAACAACCGCATAGGAACGAAGGGGCTTCTGCGTGAGTAGACTCGCGCATCGAGCTGATGGTCGTTGGGTCTGTTCCAATTCCCCGTTGAATAAGAAGCACTTCGCTCCCATCCAAATGGTTGTTGTTGATCTCGTAGGCTTGTTGACGGCTTACAGGAGTTGACATCACGACCTCATTTTTAAAATTTGAAAAAGGATAGCATAGCAAGTATAAACAGGCTATAAGAAACCATTTTTCCAACAACACTTTTCAGAATTAATTTCAGATAAACAATAAACAACAACCCATAAAATTATATTTATTATTATTAATTTGAAGAGGACAAAAAACTCAGCGAATAGACTTCTTTTGGAAAAAATCCTTGCAGTTGCTCGCAGGCTTGTTTTCGCTCCTCTTGATCGGGATTCAGGCTAACGAGGAGGATCGCCTTGTCGGAAAGATCTTCCTTTTTGTAAAGCGATGCCGAAAACCGAGTCGGCTTTTGCTTAGAATCGAGGGCGCCAAAGTAGGCATAATCGATCGATTTCTTGAGAGCATTGCAATAAGGCCTTCCGAAAATCTTGGCTGTTTCCAAAGCCACTTGGCGCGTCAGTTTTCCTTGTGGATGTAAGGATGGAAAAAGATGAGTTGGACAGGAGATGATCCAATCGGGAATAGGCCAATCCAATTTGTTGTGCTGCATGACCATCAGCGAAGCGATCGTTTTGGCAAGAGCAGCTTCCCCTCGTTGCAAATGGGTCAGCAGAGCAAGGGGCGGCCCATAGTTCTCGCACGCTGCCGCATGACGTTTAAAGGGAGGGTGGTAAGAGAAACAGTTGCGGCACATCCCGGTGTGCTCGATTTGCGCGAAGCAGCGGGTGCACCGATGTTCCTGATCTAATAGGGTGAGGTGTTCGAGGCACGATTGGCAAAACAAGCAGCGCAGATGGTTCGTCCTCTGCTGGCAACAGAGGCAAAGAGGCGGATAGACGACCTCGATCAGTTTTTGACAGGCCTTCAGAAGCTGTCCTAAAACCCTGCTTTTGTTTTTTGGATTCTTTTTGTGATCTTTCATATCGGACTTCTC
>JAFEGF010000406.1 GCA_018240225.1 Verrucomicrobiota bacterium | reverse complement strand
ACTGCCGGATCAGCGCTCAAAAAGGAGGTCATGAACGTCACCGCACCTGTTATGCCGGCTAGGAACTGAGAAAAGTTAATTCGCATTAAGAACATCCCTTTTTACTTTGAAATCCTGCTTAATCATCATCACCATTCCAGAGTCCCTTAGAAGTCCAAGCGGGCTGCAATCGTCCAGCCTTGCAACCCTAAATCCCCTCGCCGGCGATAGGACTCTCCATTAGCTGGGCAAGCATCGAGCATTTGGATCATTTGGTTCATCGACCACCATTGGATAAGTTCATATCCTACAGTGATCGCCAAATGCCATTTTCCTTTATCAAAACAATCTTCCCATTTAAGGCCTGTGGCAATTTCTAAGTTCGGCCGTACCCGCCGAATGCTTGAAGATAGTTCAACGCTTGTCGCTTCCGGAGGAAGATTGAGCTTTCCATGCACATGCGCATCAAAAAAACCAAGCAGCAATGATCCGGAAACATTGGTGTAGATCCCCCACATCCGGTTCAAATGCCAGACCAGGTTAAAACCTAGCCGAGCGCCGCCGGCATGAAATGCATTTTTCCCCCATGTGGTCAAAGGGAAGTTATTCGGATTAATTCCCGATCCGAAATCCAATCCCTCGTAGTGCACTCGGATCCTTTGATTGATCCACGCCCCCCTTGCTCCGAGAAATGGACGGATCGATAAAGCCCTGCTGACATAATAATTGCGGCCCAGTTCCAAGTCGACGATGTCATAGTCCAAATGCCAATGCGCAGAAGCTTTTAGTCCATAGTAGGAAGGATTGACGCCGTGCGCAGTCGACCAGAGCGCTAACAATTGACCATTTTTTGGCGCATGAACATGCCGAGACGTTTCAACATCATAGTCGGTCCACTGCAGAAAAATATCCCACCCATCATAACGAAAGTTGTAGCCCATCCCCACTCGAAAGCCGGACGCCCAATCAAAATCTGGATTGATCATTTTTCCATCATCAATTGTGAAGGGAACCCTATTTTTAGATGTTTCGGCAAACATCAGCCCATCTTGCTCCGCTTTCCAGTACAAGTAGTCGCCTGTGACGTATAGCCCGACTTGGTAGCACTTCTTGGGATAGATGGGATTGACTCCGCCTACAGTTCCATCCACATTAGTTTG
>JAFEGF010000405.1 GCA_018240225.1 Verrucomicrobiota bacterium | reverse complement strand
TTTTTCTAGTTGTCTTTAACGACAAGTTTCCAAGATGGCAAACACTATTAACATCTCACTTTCCTACCTCTTTTCAATTGGCGCTGCCTATTGCACAGCCCATCGCTTGTTATAAGCATTTGAAAGCTATTAATAATCAATTTAAGGCAGGAACGTATCAAACAAGCACCATCAATGCTCATCCATCCCATGCCAGTTTCCTCAATATACAAGATGGAAAGCTCATTTCTGGCTCGTCATCGGATCGATCGATTAGCATCTGGGATCTTAAAAGCGGCGAACTGCAATTCAAAGTGCCTCTTAACCATCAACAAGAAATGACTTGCTTAGAAGTAAAAGGTAAGACGTTCTTTTCCGGCTCGAATGATCGTACTATTAAAATCTGGGATTTAGAAAAAGGTGAAATGCTACACAAGTTAGAAGGCCATCAAGGGGCAATCCTTGCCTTAAAAGAAGGTGATGGAAAGCTTGTTTCCACCTCGACGGATCAACAGATTAAAGTTTGGGATATTGCAAGCGGTAAACTGCTCCAAACGTTAGTTAATGACAATGGAGCTTATAGCCGTTTTATTATAGTCAAAGACGGTAAGTTCATTTCCAACAGTTTTAAAACGATTAACATCTGCGATCTTAAAAGCGGCAATTTGATCGGCAGCATCGACACAGATCATAAAAGCTCGATCTGTCATCTAGAGGCGCTGGATGGTAAGATTATTTCTACTGGCAATGACGGTATCATCAAAATCTGGGACTTTGAAACCGGCACACTGCTCCACACTTTGGACAAACATCAAGGATCTATTTCTTCTTTACTGGCCAATGATGGGAAGCTCATTTCTGCTTCAGATGACTGTACCATCAAGATCAGGGACCTTGAAAGCGGTCAAGAGCTCCACAGTTTGAGTGGTCATGCCAAATGGATCACTTGCCTATCGATCAAGGATGGGATGATCATTTCTGGTTCCTTTGATCGAACGATCAAAATCTGGGACCTTGAAAGCGGTCAGCTGTTCCGCACTTTGGAAGGTCTTGAATCCTATCCAGTTAATCTCCAAGTAAAAGATGAAAGGCTTGTTGCTGGTTTGGTTAATGGCAAGATCAAAATCTTCGATTTTACGCCTCCTTCTAAAAATCGCTAAAAGGTAAGCGGCTT
>JAFEGF010000404.1 GCA_018240225.1 Verrucomicrobiota bacterium | reverse complement strand
ACATCGGTCGGATGGTTCCCGATAAAGAATCCATGATCGTGGGCAATGTTTGCATTGACGATCTCTCCATGGCACTCATGATTGCAGTACTTGATCACATCATGGCGCAAGAAGTTTCCTCCGGTGATGATCCGGAACTGGATCCCTTCTTTTTTTAAGGTCTGGAAGATCTTTTGCTTGTCTAGGCCAAGCTCTGGGTTCAAAATGACCGTAAAGGAGAACCAGGAACTGATCCCATTTTCCTTCTGGATGATGAAGCGCTCATCGTTTCCAAATAGGGAGACCCAAGTTTCAGCATTTTCTCTGCGGATTTTGACGAGGTTATCGAGCTTTTTAAGCTGTTCGATCCCAATGGCGCCGGAAAGTTCTAATGGCCGGACATTGTACCCAGGAACGATAAAGCGGTAGGCTTCATAGAAGTCGTCGTCTTTTTTCTCGTAAATATTTGTCTCTGGCGGGAGATGGCGCGTCCATCCGTGCGAGCGGATCGCCAGCATCAAGTGGTAGAGCTCTTCATCGTCTGTAATGCTGACTCCTCCTTCCATTGTTGAAATATGGTGGGAGAAAAATGTGCTAAAAGTTCCAATATCTCCGAAGGTTCCGCAGCTTTTTCCATTTAAAAAGGCGCCCATCGACTCGCAATTGTCCTCAAAGAAATAGAGGTTATGCTTGTCGCAGAATTGTCGCATCACATCGAGGCCGCAAGGGTTGCCCAAGATGCTGACCCCTACGACCATTTTGGTCTTAGGTGTAAGCGCTGCTTCCAGCTGGCTGACGTCCATGTTCAATGTGTCCAGCTCGACATCGACGAAACGGAGCTTTAATCCATATTGCATCAATGGATAAAAGGTTGTAGACCAGGAAATCGCAGGAACAATGACCTCGTCTCCCGGTTGCAAAGGGTTGCCTTTTTTGTAGCAGAATGCCGCAATCGCAATCAGGTTGGCCGAAGACCCTGAGTTGCTCATCACTGCGTATTTAGAGCCAAATTTTTGAGCAAAATCTTCTTCAAACCGGCGGACGTTCTCACCCATGGTGAACATCCCTTTTTCAATAACACGGTTGATCGCTTTATATTCTTCTTCGTCCCATGTGATGCTAGCTAATTCGTATGTCATTTTTTCTCCTTATTCCGGAATACGGTAATACCAGAT
>JAFEGF010000403.1 GCA_018240225.1 Verrucomicrobiota bacterium | reverse complement strand
TGCTTGAATACCGTAAAAATCATTCTAGCTATCCTATATTTTTTGATGTTCTTTTACAGACTTGAACGCTTTTGTGAATCTAGGGTAAAATTGCTCTCCTAATTCACTTTTCTAAAGAAACTTTATGATAAAAAAATTGATCGGATTCCTTTTTCTAACCTGCTTTTGCATAGGATATGCAGAAATTCAGACAGCAACCTCTTTAAAGCCTATTCAACAGGAGATTGCCGATAGTCCTGAAAAAACCATCGTCCTTTTGGATGTTGGCGGAACTCTCTTAGCCTATCCAGATGCCGTTCTGCATCCCGATCATGAAACTTGGAAATATGAATGGTTTCAAAAACACTGCCCGATGATCGCTAAGGAAGAAAAAATTGCTTTTGATCGAATCATCCTAGGCACTTTGGACAAATGGAAGCTGCTTGATCCAAAATGGCCTGAAGTAATTATCCAAGCGCAAGGTTTGGGGATCAAAGTAGCCGCGTTTACAAAAGTCGCTCTGGATCCATCGATAAGAGGCTCAAGAGCTCAAATATTGCGGGATCTTGGAATACCCTTTAAAGACGATCTACCAACGCTTGCAAATGGGGATTTCTACGAATACGCCCAAGGCGTGATTGAAACAGAACATCCAGCAAAAGGCCCTGTCTTAAAAGAAATCCTATCCAATCTATCTGAACGTCCCGAGAAGATCATTTTTGTAGATGATCGGATGAAGCAAATCAAAAGCGTCGACGACGCCTGCCGGGAGCTTGAAATCCCATGCATAGCTTTTCATTATGTTCCGCATTCAAGCCCACCCCATCTCGATGAAAAAATAGCCGATTATCAATTATCAGCATTGGTTCGGGAAGGCCGTTGGGTTTCTGAAAGCGAAGCTCTTTTGGAAATGGAAAAGCGTGAAAACTCTTGCGTGCCTATAGAACGCTGAGCACTTTCTGCTACCACAATTGAAGCCAGCTCGCCATCCAATAATGGATGGCAAAAGATTCTGGCGTCAACCATTTTACAGCAAAGTCATGCGTCCGTTGTGAACGGTTCAATACAGGAGGGAATGGATACAGGAATGTTGCCGGAAAGATGATCACTCCATCCGATTCATCAGACGAAGCTTTCATGAAACATCGGGTAAAATAATAGGGCCCGCTCCGATCAAAGATCCCAA
>JAFEGF010000402.1 GCA_018240225.1 Verrucomicrobiota bacterium | reverse complement strand
TTGGGATCTTTGATCGGAGCGGGCCCTATTATTTTACCCGATGTTTCATGAAAGCCTCGTCTGATGAATCGGATGGAGTGATCATCTTTCCAGCAACATTCTTGTATCCATTCCCTCCTGTATTGAACCGTTCTCAACGGACGCATGACTTTGCTGTAAAATGGTTAACGCCGGAATCTTTTGCCATCCATTATTGGATGGCGAGCTGGCTTCAATCGTGGTAGCAGAAAGTGCTCAGCGTTCCTTAGGCACGCAAGAGTTTTCACCCTTTTCCATTTCCAAAAGAGCTTCGCTTTCAGAAACCCAACGGCCTTCGCGAACTAATGCTGATAATTGATACTCGGCTATTTTTTCATCCAAATGAGGTGGGCTTGAATGCGGAACATAATGAAAAGCTATGCATGGGATTTCAAGCTCTTGGCAGGCGTCGTCGATGCTTTTGATCTGCTTCATCCGATCATCCACAAAAATGATCTTCTCGGGACGTTCAGATAGATTGGAAAGAATTTCTTTTAAGACAGGGCCTTTAGCTGGATGTTCTGTTTCAATCACGCCTTGGGCGTATTCGTAGAAATCCCCGTTTGCAAGCGTTGGCAGATCGTCTTTAAAGGGTATTCCAAGGTCCCGCAATATTTTAGCTCTTGAGCCCCTTATCGTTGGGTCCAGAGCGACTTT
Source organism: Verrucomicrobiota bacterium (assembly GCA_018240225.1). Lineage (GTDB taxonomy): Bacteria > Chlamydiota > Chlamydiia > Chlamydiales > Rhabdochlamydiaceae > Acherontichlamydia > Acherontichlamydia pituitae. Next base: position 490 of record JAFEGF010000402.1, on the reverse strand, counting down.
TGTAAAGGCGGCTACTTTGATCCCCAGATCTTGCGCTTGTATAATCATTTCAGGCCATTCTGGATCAAGCAGTTTCCATTTGTCCAAAGTGCCTAGGATGATTCGATCAAAAGCGATTTTTTCTTGCCTGGTGATCGCCGGGCAGTGTTTTTGAAACCATTCATATTTCCATGTTTCATGATCGGGATGCAGGACTGCGTCGGGATAGGCTAGAAGGGTTCCTCCAACATCCAAAAGGACGAGGGTTTTTTCAGGGCTATCGGCAATCTCTTGCTGAATAGGCTTTAAAGAAGTTGCTGTCTGAATTTCTGCATATCCAGTGCAAAAGCAGGTTAGATAAAGGAATCCGATCAATTTTTTTATCATAAAGTTTCTTTAGAAAAATGAATTAGGAGAGCAATTTTACCCTAGATTCACAAAAGCGTTCAAGTCTGGAAAAGAACATCAAAAAATATAGGATAGCTAGAATGATTTTTACGGTATTCAAGCA
>JAFEGF010000401.1 GCA_018240225.1 Verrucomicrobiota bacterium | reverse complement strand
TAAAGATTATTATAATAAATTTACATACAATTAAAAGACTTTATTAAGAATAGGAAGCATGAGTTTATCTGTACATTCAATGGGATCTCGAGACCTACAGCAATTAGCCCAACAAACTGTACATGCCAATCCCAACGCCCCGCTCTTTCTTTTACCGATAGATGCTCTTACGTATATTTTCAGCTTTCTTGATAGCGAGGATCTGCCTCCCATCACTTTTCCCGCTTTGGGGATAACAAAAGCTTGAATACCTGTAGTAGCCTCGAAAACGAGGAAAACCAGCCTTTTCTCTTGTCTTGCATCGACGAAAGAAGTTCTGAAATGACTTATCCAGACGCACAACAACATCTTGCAAGATCTGAGAATGGACAGAATTTAGGCTAGGGCGTTCGAGTTTCAGCTCCGGCAAGAACATTAATTGTTGGTATTTGGTTAGAGAAATATCCAGCTCATCATAGGCCAAGATTCGCTGTTCAAGGAGTTGGTTGTACAGCCATCTGCATTCGTCCAAGGTTTCTTGCAACAGCTTGGCTTGCTTCTTAGTTGGGTGAAGTCTAAATTTAAAAGACTTTCGTAAAACCATGCTGCCAAAGTAGCATTGGTCTATGGAAAAGTCAACAGATTTGAGAAGAGGCAGAACATGTGTCTTTTTGATGCATGTTCATTTGGTCTTCGTAACGAAATATCGCCGTAAGTTGCAGTTACAAAGCTTGTAAATAGTTTAAAAGGTGTTTCCTCAAGACTGATCAGGAAAAAAAATTATCCATCTATTAGAAAGGCTCTTTGGGGAGGGAATCTCTGGTCACCAAGCTATTTTTCAGCGACTTGTGGAGGAGCTCCCCTTAATATCGTAAAGGAGTATATTCAGTCACAAGCTACTCCGACTTAATGGCGCGCCTTACATCCCGGCCATAAATAGCCGGGTTTTACGGCGCGAAGGATAAATGAAAAAAAAGCAGTTCCCTCAATCGCTGCAAGAGATTTCGGAAAACTCTTGTTGTTCATCACTACTTGCGCCTTGTAGAAGATTGGAAAACCAACCCTGAAAAATTCCTGCCCTATGAAGGCATTTAAAGAGATTGGAAATTTCATAAAAGCTTGGCTTCTGTCCGTAAGAGAGTGCGCGAGCTTTTAGTGCTTTTGTCTGCTCGGTTGTCCAGGTAATCAAA
>JAFEGF010000400.1 GCA_018240225.1 Verrucomicrobiota bacterium | reverse complement strand
GTGGGAGATGATGCATTTCACTTTTCAATCATGAGCCAAAAGCAGTATTGATTGAAGAATATTGCTTTAGCACTGAAGACAAAAAAATCTATAAGAGCTAGAATGCTTCGATAAACGAATGCACTTAATAATGCGAAGACAAAAAGTGTTGGATCTCGAAGAAAATATCAGAAAAGAGTTATTACGTATTGAGGAAGATTCTGAACATTCCGCAAAATCTCATTTTAATGCAGCGGTGCGTTGGGATAGATATCACTTTCGAATAGGATTGATATCGACAATCATCACAGCGACTGGCGGAACGCTTTCTCTAGGAAATTGTCCAATTATTGGAGGAGTCCTTGCCATCATTTCATCTTCGTTGGCAGCTATCCTTACTTTTTTGAATCCCGCTCAAAGAGCTAAGACTCATAAAACATCGGGAGATCAATATCTTTCTCTTCAAAATGAAGCTCGTATTTTTAGGGAAATCAAAATGAAAGGCGATTTCGGTTCGGACGTTTTACAAAAAGGAATTTTCCAGCTCGCTGCTCAGCGAAATCAATTAAACCAGACATCTCCCAATATCCCACGAAAAGATTATGAACTGGCAAAAGCGGATATTTCAAAACAGAAAAGCAAATATGCCGTTGATTTAGAGACTGCATGATAATCAATAGCTATTTAAAGCAGCTCGCTGAGATGGCTATCATAAGAGATGATGAAAAAGAGAATATTCAACGCTCAATCTGCACTCTGCGAGATCGGCTTAATGACCACTTCAGCAGTCAGTTATCTGATCAGTTTATTTTTGGATCTTATGCTCGAGAGACGATTCTTCCGCGTTATATGGATGAAAATTCCGATGTTGATTACATGATCGTTTTTAAGGATGGCTCAAGCGATCCTCAAACCTATTTGAATAGGCTGCGTATTTTTGCGGAAAAATGGTATTCTTCTTCAGAAATTTCTCAATCTAGGCCAACGATAATTCTTTCGTTAGGTCATATTAAATTTGATCTTGTTCCTGCAATTACCTCCTTAGGATCAGGATTTCGGATTCCCGCCAAAGCATCAGAATATCAGAACTGGATTGCTACTGATCCGAATGATTTAAAAAGAATAGTCGCAGATGCAAATAAATTGAGCAATTTTATAGCAAAACCTCTTATCAGGATTCTTAAATACTGGAA
>JAFEGF010000399.1 GCA_018240225.1 Verrucomicrobiota bacterium | reverse complement strand
AGCTTCTCATTTTCCTTCCTCATTTCCAATGAATCCACCGCAGCCATTGACACTGCCTCTTTATCGAAATTTAAAGGCCATAGACAGTAATATGAGGAAAGAAACTCATCAACTAAGCATCTTAGTTGGACATGAAGGCCCTGTCATGTGCCTAACGGTACAAGATGGGATGCTCTTTTCTGGTTCCGAGGATAAGTCGATCAAAATCTGGGACATTGCAAGCAGTACAGAGCTCAAAACCTTAAATGGCCATCGAAAGGCTGTCAATTGCATCACAGTAAAAGATGGCAGACTCTTTTCTGGTTCCAAGGATAAGACGATCAAAATCTGGGACATTGAAAGCGGTACAGAGCTTAAAACCTTAAGAGGCCATCAAGACCCTATCAATTGCCTCACAGTAAAAGATGGGATGCTCTTTTCCGGTTCCGAAGATGCGACTATCAAAATCTGGGACATTGAAAGCGGTACAGAGCTTAAAACCTTAAAAGGCCATCAATCTAATCTCAGATGCCTAACAGTAAAAGATGGAATGCTCTTTTCTGGATCCTTTGACCATACGATCAAAATCTGGGACATTGCAACCGGTACAAAGCTTAAAACCTTAAGAGGCCATGATGGCTGTGTCACTTGCCTAACAGTAAAAGGTGGGATGCTTATTTCCAGTTCATGGGATCAAACAATCAAAATCTGGGACATTGCAACCGGTACAGAGCTTAAAACCTTAAATGGCCATGAAGAATATGTCACTTGCCTCACAGTAAAAGATGGGATGCTCTTTTCTGGATCCTTTGATAGCACGATCAAAATCTGGGACATTGAAAGCGGTAAAATGCTCTACACCTTAGCTGATGATCAATATTATATCACAAGCTTAACGGTAAAAGATGGGATGCTCTTTTGTAGTTCATGCGATATCGCAATCAAAATTTGGGATTTTAATCCCGTTATTAATAATATCAACGGCTAATTCCAAAAAATGAAATAAAACGGGGATTTTTATGTCATCAGCTCCACAAATAAGCAGCCAGACCTCAAATAGAGATATCACACCCCTGGTAAACACTACAGGAATGGTTAAATATCTTCCTGACGAAGCCATTTATGAATGCAGCAGGCATATGGCCATCAAGGCTGGGTCTCTTGCCTAACGGTAAAAGATGGGATGCTCATTTC